>JBKPDW010000041.1:0-16678 GCA_046728115.1 Acidobacteriota bacterium
GTAGTCGCGTGTTGCGCCTGTGCCCATGACCAGTCGGGTGGTTTCTAGAGCGGGACCAGCGTGCCGTCGGCCAAGACGTGTCGGATGTGCCTGGCGCGCACTACTTCCCAGCTTTCGTGAATCTCATAAACGATGCCCACCAGCTCGTAGTAGACACGCTTCTCTAGTCGGTCCAACTGCTCGATGAGGTGAACGACACGATCCTGCCGGTTGTCTGCATGACCCACGACACCATCCGAGGCGGACAGATCACCACCACGGAGATCGTGGAATCGATTCAAGCGCGTGGTCAGGTGTGGATCTCCGACGTTGTTCTCGGTGGCCGCGAGCGCGCGCTGCGCGCCTGCATCACGAGCTATCTGAGCAGCGAAGAGGATCTCGACGTGCTCGTCGCGGAGCTCGAGCGCGCGAGAAACCGTAAATCGGAGGGAATGAAATGGGACGGCAAACGTACTTAAAGCCAGTCGCGACCATTACGCTGCTCCCATCACAGGCGACCATGACTTCCGCTTCAACAAAAACCAGATTCCTTCCTGAGCAAGATCGTCGCCTGAGCCGGCCGCAAGAATGAAAGCTTGTTCTCTACGGTAATCACTTCGCGATCCTCTGGCACTGTTGATGCGGCGGCGCCGCCACAGGTATGGTTCACAAGCGCCATTAGCGCTGCGCCGTGGATGAATCCATGCTGCGGCCGGACGGACGTCGACAACTTGACCCGGCTTTCACACCAGCCCTTGCCGAACGAAGTGAGTTCGATTCCCATCGAGCGGATGAATGGCGCATTTTGAGAGATGCGGGTCGGGCGGATCTGGCGGACGTTCTGGGGGCCGTGATCCCGGCAACACCGTTGAATCACCTGAGCTCAACGACTATCGGAGCCGAAGCGGTTAAGCTGAAGCCCGCGCCGCTTCCCTCAGCCGGCTGGGGTCCAGGATACGCACACCACCCCGCTCGCACTGAATCATCGACTCACGCTCCATTTGCCGGAGCAATTCGTTGACGGTCTGGCGGCTGAGCGAGAGCGCGACCCGAAGCTTTCGCACCAGCAATCGCCCCAGATGTCGCCAAGCGCCTGGATCGCCGGCGAGCGTTCTCGTCAAGTGACGCAACGGCAAGTGCAGCAAAGTGGTGGTGACATCCGCCCAGGCATCATGGGTGCGCACGCCGTCGTCGAATAGCGCGATTTCCCCGAACCACTCGGGGCTTCGATCAGCGCTACCATCGATTCCTTGCCCGACGGCGCGACCGCGCCGAACCGAACGGCGCCCGAAAGGATGCAATAGATGCCATCGTTCGAGTCGCCGCGGTGGAATACGGCCTTGCCGGCTGCAATTACCCTCACGCGCGACGATACCAACACGGCCTGCTGAAATGCAGGCTCAAGCGCGGCGAACCATTCGCTGCTTTTCAGCACTACCAGTTGCTCCTGCGTCATCGCAGCTGAACTGAGGGCTTCGCTCATCGCTCAACCCGATTCCAGCAAAACCTCGGGCGCTGTGTCGGCTCGCCGACAGACGGCAGCGCATAGTGCGGCGATCCTAAGGCCTGTGCAACACCGATGGCGTAATGTCCATCAATTCGATTGGCCAGCAGTTCGGGAACAGGCGCCAGGGCATCGACGTGACCCGCCAGGATCGGCCCGTTCCCGCTTATCGGCTCCTTGGTCGTCGCGGCGGTCAGCTATTGATGAGGGCATCGGAAGCCGAAAACGCTCCATACCTCAAGAACCTCGGACCGTGCCTACGGATTTTGCCGTCGAGTGTTCGGATGGCGATCGCGCCGAAACGTTGACGGTGTGCCATGCCTGCTGCGGTCACGCGGCGGGACGATGGTAGTACTTCAACAATCCTCCAAGCCGCTCACGAGACCGAATGCGGCCGTCGCGCTGCGTCTGGGTCGCTACCGGCGCGATCAATTGGTTGGCCAAGCCCTGATGATTGCGTTCGGGATGATAGTGCTCGAGGAATTCGCTGACGGCTCGCCGCAGCGACGCTTCACCGATGAGAATCATCCGGTCCAGGCAGGATTCCTTGACCGTCCGTACGAAGCGCGCCGCGTACGCGTTCAGATTCGGAGAACGAGGAGGCAGGCGGACGACCTGCACGCCGACGTCGGCGAGCGTCTCGCGGAACGCCACAGTGAACCGCGGATCCCGATCGTGGATCAAAAAGCGCTTGCCCGTCAGAAAGCCATCGCAGGGATCCGTCACGTGGCGACTCACTTGGCTCATCCAGGCTGACCCGGGCTCCGACGTAATCCCGGCGATCTCGACGCGGCGCGTCGAGAGGTCGATGATGAAGAGCACGGCAAATCGCGTCAGCCCGCGACCGGTCCAGACGTCGACGGTGAAGAAGTCCGTGGCGGCGAGGACGTCCCAGTGAGTCTTCAGGAACTCGGTCCACGTCGTCTTCTTCACGCGCTCGGGCGCGGGCTCCAGGCCGTGTTCGCGGAGGATGGTGGCGATTGTGCCTCGGGAGACTTCGTGATCGAGGTTAGCCAGGGCTCCTTGGATCCGCGTGTAAGCCCCGGCCGCGGTTGTCCGTGGCCACGGTCTGAACTCGTATTGTCCCTGTTACCCGCGTGAGTCCCCGAGCCTACTTCCCACACCGCCCACACCCATCGCGTTCTTCACCGGAAGAAGACCCAGGAACGGCGAGCAACTGAGCGAAACCGTCTACTGAATCGGATCAGGCCCAGTTACCCTCGTTGGGATGAAACGGCACGCAGTACTGTCGCGATCACTGGCCGGGCGACGACCGCGGCGGCGAGAGCGGCGGGCTCCACAGCACTGCCGTCGATAGAGCGAAGTAGGCGAGCATTCCAAGGCTCAGGCCTGCGCCCGAGAGTAATAGCTTGAGTGGTTGCGGCAGCACGCGGTCGAGCAGCGAACCGGCCAGCATGCACACGAGCGGATTCGCGAACGCGACCCAGCGCGGGTACAGCGTCTTGCCGCGCGCGATCGCAACCGTGAGCCAGACGAAACCAACCAATGCCGGCACGGCGAGAACGCCATAGGCGATGAATAGCCACAGCGTGGCCCTCGTCGCCAACGCGACGAGCACTGGCTGCGCCGATTGGTCCACTTGCCCGACGGTCTTTAGGATCTCCGCCACGTAGAAGAATGACCCATGGACGAACGGCGCGATGCTGAAGGCGGTGACTAGCAGCAAGAACGGGGGAAGCGACCAGCGTGTCCCGCCGGGCTTGCTCGCCTCAAAGATGTGCCAGATCCCAGCCAGATAGAGCGGCGTGCTGAACACGCCGACAAGTCCGCCCGCCGCCAAGCGCTCCGTCGATGAGGCGAGGAACACTGCACCCCGCTGCACCAAGCGATTGTCGAGGTACGTCGCCAGGTGCGGGAACTCCGAGACAGTCGCGCTGTTACCGAGCAGCAGCGCGTCGCCAATCATGTATCCAACGCTTCCAGCGATTCCAGCGATTCCTGACCAACGCAGCCAGGCGAGCGTCTGCCGATCCAATGCCATCTCCTATCTGCTTGCACAAAAGTGTCGGGAAACTGTTGCCATCCTAGAAAGCCGGTCGCCGGTGAGTGTCGACTTGCACGTAAATCGTTGTCTACTGGAACGACGGCGGCGGCGCGAGCGCGGTGATCGGTTTTGGGGCACGCAGCAGATCGGAGAAGACGACGGAAGCGTTGAGCTGGCGCGGTTGAATCGTGCGGAGGACGCTGGCGAGCACTTCGTGAGTGTGGGCGCCGCGCGTGGTTCGGTTGCCACCACAGACTTTGCGAGTGACGACGGCGGGGCGCAAGGCCTGTTCAGCGCGCCAGTTGGTCGCGTCGATCGCCGGGTCGAGCAGAAACGTGAAGACCGCGGGGTATTCGATCGCGAGATGCGCGGCGAAGGTTGGGTGACGCGGCGACCGCCCGGCTGATCGATCAGTCGATTGAGCCGAGTCTCCAGATGGCCGCGGGCGACGGCGACGCCGTGTGCAGAGATGGCCCCGTGTTGCCGACGGTCACGAACTTGTAATCCCTGTTGGAGGACGGCTTGCACCCGCGGGGCAAACCGGCGTTCATCATGATCGCAAATCAGCGTTCGACATCGTCGCAGCAGATGCGCGAGGCAGGTTTGATGGACGGCCTGGGTGAAGCGCCAATACGGCGCCCAACCGTCGCGAACCAACACACCGTCAAAATCCGCCCCCAGCACAGCGGCCGCCTCTTCGAAGCCGCGCCCCGGGTGGATCGCGTAGACCGTCGTGTCCGGCGTGGCGACGCCCCACAGCCATTGCAGGTGCGCATCGACTTTCCAGCCGGTCTCGTCGGGACTGACGACGGGACTGCCGCGAATGGTTTCACACAACGCGGCATACGTCGGTTCGGCCTGTCGCGCCGCACGGCGCACCGCGTGCACGAGGCCGCCGCAGGTGATGGTCAGGCCGAAGCGTTCACGCACCAACGTGGCGATCTTCCCGAGCGGCAGGCCCAGTTGTTTGTTGAGCACGACGGCGAGCGTCACGGCCTCAGGGCCCAGTTGCGCCGCGGCAGCGCCGATCGCGTCCGACGTTTGGAGCAGATGCCGTCCTTGGATGCGGCGTCCGCAGGCGTCACAGAAGCCGATTGCGATTTGAAAGGCGCGGACGATCGGGCGCACGACAGGCAGATCTTCCTGGTATTGCGTCGCGTGCCGCTCCAGAGAAAGCCGACCGCCGCAATCTGGGCAGCACGCCGGCAGCGGGGCGTGGTAGGTCTGATCGACGTGGGCCGGCGGCGCGCGATGCGCCTTGCGTCCATAGGACGTGCCGGCTTTTCGGCCGGGGCGGCGTGGCGACCGCTTCGGCAACCCGCGCGAACACGGCGCGGCTTGGCGGTGGAGGGCCCGGCGTGCCGCGTCCAATTCGTCTTCGAGCCGTTCGACCTTCTTGCGCAACCGGTCGCGTTCACGACGGTACCGATCACGTTCCCGCTCCGCCCGTTCGCGCTCGCGGCGCAGCCGATCATTTTCGCGCTGCTGCCGCTCGAGCTCGGTGAGCAGATCCTCGCGGGAAGCCGTGCGCCAGCCCGCTCGCACGCGCTCGTTATGCCACGGTTCGATTCGGAGTACAAGTGGAAACTGCGGCGTGCCGCGCCGCTCAGATGCGGGCTCGGAGGTCACGACCCGCTAAACAGCTACGCCGCATTCAGCAGCCGCGCCTTGTGCGCCTTGGTGGCGCGCGACATCTGACACAAAAATAGTACTATTTACGACGCAAATCAAGCACCGCCCGTCCACGCCATCCGACGATCAGGCGTTCAAACTGAAAGTTACCTTTTGCGTTCGGGGAGTGATGGTTCCCTATTGATGTCAACATTCGCGGCGCTGCCTCTATTCATTACATTGCTTGCCTTCGTCCGTCAGAGCCATGACGGAACGCGACGAGCAAGTATGATCGATGAACGAACGCTCCCAAGCGATCGAAGGCTCAGAACGTGGAAGGAAGTCAGCCTTCACACGCTACCAACATCTGAACGTTGTCTGGTGATTGGTGAACGAGCAGCCGTTCCTCAGGGTCGGTGTCGAGTGCTACGCGGCCATCGCGGGAAGCAGACACCACTCACTGATTGTTGGGGACCGTCGCATCGCCATCGCGGCGGTACTCGACGGGTGGCTGGCGCGGACCACAGGTACTTCAAACTGAAAGGCGTCTCAGCGCGTAGCCGCCAAGACGAAGAGTATCGATGCGGCGATGCTCAAAACGCTTCGCACCGCATGGAGGCGTCCCCACGTTTTCAAGAGCTGCAGCGTCTCATCCGAGCAGCCGGATGTTCGTCGGGCGAATCGCGAGCAACGTGAATGGAATCACCGCGAGGATGAGCATCGCCGCCAACACCCACAGCGGCCCGCCACCCTGTGTACCGCGAGCGATTCCGAACAGTCCGGCAACGAGCGCGAGCGGCACCTGCATGAGCGTCGCGCGTTTGTAGCTCGGTGTCCACTCGGCGACCGCGACTTCGGCGCCGCACGACAAGCGCGCCGAATGTTCGATCGCCGTGATGTAGACCGCTGCGCCCGTGAAAGATGAGCATGCGAGAATCGCGACCGCTTCGATGATCTCGAGCGTCATGCCGTCGCCCGACTCCAAGTACTCAAAAACGATAAGACGCATGACCGGCCAGATAGCGCGTATCAAGGCCTGGCGGCGTCTCCTTCAAAAAGCTACCCGTGTTGAAATACACGAACGAGGCCCAAAGACTGAGATGCAGCGTCACTCGCGCGTCGACTTCCACGGTCGCCTGCGACCCGACGAATCCGGCGTCGCTCTTTTGGCCGGTTCGCAACACGGCGCCGTTGATGCCGTAAATGCCGTCCTGCTTCCTCGTCCTCCAGAACGCTGCCCAGTCGGCTGTGACTCGGAGCACACGATGCGGGCTAAAGCTCAGGGCCGGATCGAGCGTGACGAGATTGGTCGGGCCGATGAGACCAGCCTTGCCTGAATACGCGATGCTGGGAAAGAGTGGATCAAACGAGTTGAGTTTCGCCTCGTGCGGATCGCGATCGCCGCTGGTCACAGACACGCGAGCGCCCAGTCGCGGACGTGCTCCCACAGGGGCGAGCACCCACCCCACATCTGACGTGACGGCAAACGCGCGAATTGGGTCCTGGCCGAAGGTGCCCCACTGGGTGATGACTTCCTGATCGTAGTCGGCTCGGCCCGCCGAACCCCAAACGCGGATGCCTGCCGAGTGTCTGGTCGCGTCGGCGCTGCCCTGATCGAACCGTGCATTCCTGCGCCGAGCACCGATGTAATAGATTGCCAGATTGCCAGGCCCGAGCCATGGCCGCGGACCATTTCCTCCAGCGCCCCAGCAGAGAAGGCCCGAATCGGAGTGATCGTCGAAGACACCTGGTACCGCCAAAACAAGCCGCATGGCGGTTGAATTCCAGGTCCACGCGCCGCGCTTGACGATGAGACGTGCGCCGTCGAAGCTGCGGCGGACGTTCAACCCTTCGGCGGCTGAGATCAGTCGGCCAGCGCCAAACGCCACTTCATGTCGGCCGAGACGCAAGGCCACTGATCCCCGATCGCCGTCGTGCAATTTCACGTCGACGAACGCCTCATGCAGATCGAGCGTGTTCTTGTCGGTGGGCCGCGGCCCGCCGTTTCTGCCCGCCTCGAGACCGCTCTGAAGTTCGATGAATGCACGCGCACGCGTTCCAAAGTGCCAATCCGTGTGCAGAAGGTATCGCTGAAGCACGTAGCCAGTTGGATCGTCGGGTTGAGCGCCAAATCCCGGCTCACGGAGTTGCTCGTAACGCCAACGTATTTCGCCGCCGACCGAGAGGTACCACTCGTCACCTTTGAGCGGCACGAACTTGATGCGGTCCCATGGATCGCGCCGCCGTGAAACGTCTTTCAAGACGCTCCAGTCCTCGTCGTAGCGGTACTGTTGGTAGGCCGGGCGATCGTCGGGGTCAGCGCGTTCGGCGGCCTGTGCTCGCACAAGCGACCCGCACGACACTACGGTCACGGTGAACGTGCAAGCGAAAGCCAGCGAACGACCTGCGCTGCGATGAAGGAACATGCGCGATCACCCAATACTCAACCCGTGCCGCGACAACGGAAGCGAGCGATACCGCTCGCCGGTCGCCCGAAAGATCGCGTTCGTCAGCGCCGGCACGACGGTGATCGGTCCCACCTCGCCAATTCCCCCGAGCGGACGCTCGCCGCTATTGATGAAGTGCACCTCTACTGGCGGCATCTCCGGCATCCGAAGAACTTGAAAATCGTGCCAGTTGCTCTCGACGGTCCGTCCTCCGGCGAACGTGATTTCAGAGACGAACGCGCACGAGAGTCCCCAGGCAACACCGCCTTCGATTGAATTCGCGGCGATGCCTGGGTCGAGAACCGTCCCTGGATCGGCGACGCACACGACGCGATGAATCTTGATGGCGCCCGGTCGCGGGACAGACACTTCGACGACGTGCGCCGTCAGCGTCCGAAACGCCTCGCAGAACGCTATGCCTCGGTAGCGCCCTGTGGGTGCCGGCTTCGTCCACTCCGATTTCTCGGCAGCGAGATCGAGCACGGCGAGCGCCCGCGCGTCTTCAGCCAATAACTCCCGACGATAGCGATACGGATCCTGCCCTCTGCGATGCGCCAGTTCGTCGACGAAGCTTTCCAGCGCGAAGACGTTTGGCCCGAACCCGGTGGTGCGCAGCACCGACGTCGGCACGCCAACCTTCAGCAACTTGAAATCGACAAGCACGTTCGGGATGCGGTAGCGGGTTTCGAGCACACCTTCGCAGCAGCTCGGGTCGTAGGACTCGGTCACGGCTGGGGGATACACGAACTGGAGAATCGACGGCGACACGAGTTTGTGCGCGATCGCCTGCAACCGACCGAATTCGTCGACGCCCGCCGTGATGCGATGAACGACAGCAGGACGATAGATGTCATGCTGCGTGTCCTCTTCGCGCGACCAAATCACTTTCACCGGCGCGCCGACAGCCTTAGAAGCCAGGACGGCCTGGACAACGAAGTCAGCCACGAGCCGTCGCCCGAAGCCGCCGCCAAGGAGCGTGCGGTGAATCCTGACCTTCTCTTTCGGAAGATTGAGGACCTGTGAGACGGCCAGCTGCGTGAGTTCCTGACCCTGCGTCGGTGCCCACACGTCGCACCCGTCGGATGTGACCCGCGCCGTGCAGTTCATCGGTTCCATCGTCGCGTGCGCGAGGAACTGCGATTCGTAGTCCTGTGAGAATTCCGTCGCGAAACCCTTGGCAAACGCGCCCTGGTCGCCGCTGACGTGCGGCGTGTGCCATGAATCGCTCGCGAGCGCCGCCTGATACTGATCGCGCAGCGTCTCGCTGCTCAGCGATGCATTGGGACCGTCGTCGAATTCCACGGGAAGCTGCGCGAGCGCGGTCCGTGCCTGCCAGTAACTGCGGGCGACAACTGCGACGCCATTGGGGATCTCCACGACGTCCACGAATCCGGGGAAGCCGCGGATCGATTCGCGATCGTCGGACGCGACCTTGCCGCCGAAGACCGGGCTCGTCTTCACCGCCGCGTAGAGCATTCCCGGGACTTTAACGTCCATTCCAAAAATGGCGGACCCGTCGACTTTTGCCCGGTTCTCGATCCGCGGGAGCGATTTGCCGATCAGGGTCCACTCCACAGACCGCTTGAGTGCGGGTTTCCCGGGTCGCGGCATAGCCGCGGCGTCGACAGCAAGCTCACCATACGTCAGCGTTCGACCGGTTGCCGTGTGAATGACGCGACTCTTCTCTGCGCGGCAGCTGCCCGGGTCGACCTTCCATCGACGCGCCGCGGCGGCAATTAACATCTCGCGACCAACGGCGCCCATCTCGCGCATGAGGTCGAAAAACGCGGTCGTGCTTTCGCTGTTGCCGGTGAACTGCCAGTTGATACGTGGGTTGCGATATGCCGGATCAGCGGGCGCGCTCTCCAAACGGACGCGACTCCAATCGGCGCCAAGTTCGTCCGCGAGCACCGCGGGCAAGGTGGTCTGGATTCCCTGGCCCATCTCGGCCTGAGACGAGATGATCGTGATTGTGTTGTCGCGCGCGATTTTCAGCCATGCGTTCAGGATGGGCTCGCGTTCGCTCCGAACGCTCTGCCCTCCGATCACAGATCCGACGAACGCGCGGTGAATGACAAGGCCGCCTCCCGCAAGGGTGCTGGTCACCAAGAATTCCCGACGACTGTGTTGAATGGCCATCTTGTTTCTCGCGACTACTCTGGACACGGGGCGCCGCGATCAGCCCAGGTCTTGACGGCTTCCACGAAGGCGCCGTGCGACATTGGCGGTGGCATGCGTCCAGGCCCGGGATTCCAGCTTGCGAGCACGAGCGGGTCATGACTCATGTGTTCGACCAGCTGCGGCACGGTCTTGTTGCCGTTCCTCGACGGGTCCTTCAGCATGCGGCACTGTTCGGCAACGCTCAGGCCTTTCCACGCCATCGGCGTCGCGGGCGGGGGCAGGCGCCAGTCTGGTGCGCCTGGAGGGGCGTGGGGCAAAGCAAGACTTGTGTCCTGGTGGCAGTTGGTGCATCGCATGGCGGGCGTGCCGCGGCCATCCTGTCCGCGCCGCACGACCATGGCGTGGATACGCCCGCTGTCTCCTTCCGCCGGCGAATCGCCCTCGAAATGGCAGTTCGCGCAGCGTGGACTCGACAACACCGTCGAAATCAGTTCAAACGCGCGCGTCGATTCTTCACGCTGCTGCGCGCGCGCCACGATCACGTGACCCGTCCATACAGCGATCGCCAGGGACGTCGTGATGGTCAGAAGCGATTTCATACGCGATCTCCAGTCGTCAATCGCACAGCGAGATGAACGGCTCGCCGAATACGGAGATACGTTCCGCAGCGGCAAATATTCCCGGCTAGCGCGTCATCGATATCGGCATCGGTCGGGTGTGGGATTGCGCGCAGCAGCACGACCGCCGACATGATCTGACCTGATTGACAGAATCCACACTGCGGGACTTGCTCGGTGAGCCAGGCTCGTTGTACGGGGTGGGTGCCGGTGGGCGATAACCCCTCGATCGTTGTCACGCTCTTCCCTTGCGCCCGCTTCATCGGTGTGACGCACGAGCGCACCGCCTCTCCGTCGAGGATCACGGTACAGGCGCCGCATTGCGCGACGCCGCAGCCGAACTTCGTCCCTGTCAATCCCAGCGACTCGCGTAGTACCCACAAGAGCGGTGTCGTGGCATCGACGTTGACGACGTGCCTGGTTCCATTAACGGTCAGCGCGATAGCCATCGTCTGCGACCTCTGAAGTCGTTATAGTGGTCAACCCGGACATCGTAGGTGAGCTCCTGGTATTGGGATGTGAAACTTCCGTTTAATTACCGTTTCGACGACTGGGGATCTATGGCCGAACCGCCTGAAGAAATGACTGATCCTCTTTCGGAGCTCGGAGGTTGCAGTGCCGATGCTTTTGGACACCACCGCAACTGATGTGCTCGCCGACATCCTGGATTCGCTCAAATTGCGAGGGCGCATCTTCTGCCGATGTGAACTATCAGCGCCGTGGGCGTTGGGCTTTGCCGCGGGAGACTTTTCGCATTTTCATGTGGTCGAACGAGGCACCTGCTGGCTGCGCCTTCACGGGCAACGTGACACGATCGCTCTCGAAGCGGGCGACTTGTTACTCGTGATGCGAGGCTGCGGATACCAACTGAGCGGCGATCCACAGACACCACCCATTCCACTGACTGATCTGGTCGGTGATTCCCACGGCGGTCTTCACGCGGTGCTGCGGCATGGCGGCGGCGGTGAGGCCGTCCACTTGATTTGTGGAGCGTTCGAGTTCGCGAGCGCGCAGGCAAAAACGTTTCTGAGCGTGCTTCCACAGTGGATCCGCGTGCAAGGAGACGAGCGCGCGCGCCACGAGTGGCTCGATGCCACGATGCGATTTCTCACGCGTGAGACCCAACGGCCTGACATGGGCGGCGCCACGATCGTCAGCAGCCTGATCGATGTGCTGTTCGTCGAGGCGATTCGAACGTGGTTGAGGGAACAACCGGCAGGAACAGCAGGATGGCTCGGCGCGCTTCGCGATCCAGCCGTTGGCGCCGCGCTTCGACTTTTCCATCGGGCGCCGGAAAAGCGGTGGACCGTCCCCGCGTTGAGTGCGGCCGTCGGCCTGTCCCGCTCCGCATTCGCGGCGAAATTCACCTCGCTGGTCGGCCAGTCGCCAATGGGGTACCTGAAGCGTTGGCGATTGCAGTTAGGAGCGAACTTACTCCGCGATCAAGGCGTGGCTCTGTCGCAGGTGGTGGAACGACTCGGATACGAGTCAGCGGCGGCGTTCAGCAGAGCCTTCACGCGCGAATTCGGTATGTCTCCCGGCCGTTATCGGCGCAAACATTGACCGCCGGCACTTTCCCGGCTAGCCCGCCACCAGCTCCTTGGTCTCGATGAATGGCCCATCCGTGATAATGCGGCCGTTCCCCGAGAATCTGAGGCGGTTGCATTTGGAGCTCGCGCGGAGGCCCTCGCCTGCGAGCATGATTGAGGCGTTCACGAAGCCGTCATTGAACTTCTCAATGTCGGTTAGGAGCTTCTCACTTGGCATCTCGTCTGCTGTTGATTCCTTGCGCGGCTTCACGAGCACCATCACTCGCATGGTGTCCTTCCCTATTCGTCCGAGTACCTCACGGGCGACAATGATTAATCGCTAGGTGTTACGGTCGCTCGCCACGCCGGCTCGTCAAGGTTCCGTTGAATTGGCGTGTAAGTGATCGCTGGCGGCGTCCTTGGTTACTGCTGGCTCGTTAGCGGCAACCGCTGACCGATTCCGGCCATCGTCCGTCGCTGGATTCTGGAAGGGCGACATGAGAGCATCGGAGAGTGCCCTGGTGCCGATGCCTCGCTTCGATCGGAAGTCGAATAATGCGAGCGCTTCTGCTTCTCCTCACAACTGTAGTGGCCGCCGGCGGGATGACGAGTGCATGCAGCGCGAGGAGCGACACCGGCACATCGGCGCCCACGCAGCCAACACGTCCGGCATCCAGGAGTTGTGACGCCATAAAAGCACAGTTTGCCGTCGGGCAAGCGGCAAGCAACGATCTGCTCGAGCGCGCGCGGCTAGCCGCTGGAGCTGGCTCCGCGCGGTTTCTCCATCCCAACCAGCCCATCACAATGGAGTATCTCGGCTCGCGCCTGAATTTGTATCTCAACGATCGCGACGTCGTGAATGGCGTGAGCTGCGGGTGAAGGCGGTCGTCGTAAGTAAGGCTCGGCTCAATCTAGGCCGATCGAGGCGTTGATGGGCACCGTGGCAGCGAGCCGGAGGCGGCAATATTCGGCGCGCGCTTCGAGAAGCACAGGAACGTCGGTATCCGCGTCCGTCCAGGCGGCGAGAAATGCTTCATACGTCTGCAGGCTCGCAGCCACGTTTCCGGCGGCCGCGCAGGCACGCGCGAGACCCACCGAAGCCACGGCGTGAAAAGGGGAAAACGGATCGGTGCCGCGATGATCCAGGATCCGCTGGAACTGTCCCGCCGCGTCCCGAGGGGCGCCGAGCATCAGATAAGACTGACCTCGCAGGTAAACGGGCGCGAACGCGGCGATGAAGCCCAGTTCGTACGGCGCAACACCTTCGAGATGTTCGATGGCGCGTTGTGGCTGCAGGCGCCCGAGTTCGACACCGGCCCTGACAATCGGCACCAGCACCGACTGAATCAGGGTATGACAGGGATTGGATGCCGCCAGATCGTTGGCGATGGCCTCGGCGGCGCGCCAGGATCCCGTCAGGGCGAGTACCAGCGCCGCGCGCAGTCGCGAGTCATAACTCGGCCTTCGATCGAGGATGTGCCTCGCGAGGTGAGCGGCCGCGTCCGCGTTTCCGTACACGAGTTCCATCGCGGTCGACCACGCCAAGTGGCTGATCCCGACATCAGGGAGATTGCGCAGCTCCGCCAGGCGGGCGGCTTCTTGATACAGTTGCCGGGCCTCCCGCACTCTGCCTGACCATCCCGCCGCCTGCGCTCGTGCTCCGACGATGTCGAACTCTCGAGGTTTGTCTCGCGCCCACTCGAGATGGCTCGCGGCGGCGTGGTCATCGCGGGCGATAAGCGCCAACTGATAAAGGAGACGCCGCGTCGGCACCGTCTCGATCTCCAATGCTACCGCCCGCTCGGCCGTTTTTTGTGCCTCATCAAAGCGGCCGATGCCGCGATACGCGTGCGCCAGATTTGAGTACGGGTAGCCGTGACAGGGATTCCGCCTGACCGCTTCACGCCCTTCCTCGATTGCGCGTTCGAACCGGCCCAAGAAGTTATTGATGAGGGCGAGGCTGTTCACCGGCTGGAATTCGAGCGGAAATGCCTGCTTCCAGATCTCGAGCGTCTCGCTGGCGAGCGTTTGATCCCCGGTCACCTCGTAATGGTACTGATATGTGATGGACAGACGTTCGCGTTCGTTGACGCGATCCCGGCATACGTACGCCCGGTTCGCATACTCTTTCGCGCGCTCTGCTTCGCCGAGATTGCTGTAGATACGCGACAGATGGACGTACGCGGCGGCAAAAAACGGGTCGAGCGCAACGGCGCGCACGAAAAACGGAATCGTTTCGGCCGCGTGCGACAGGCGCATCAGCGCATCGGCCTGCTCGGCAAGAAGGCCGGCCGCGACCGCGCGCGTGGCCATGGACTCGTACATCTCGGCGGACCGAGCCATGTCGCCGAGTGCGTAGTACGCATTTCCCCTTCCCTCGAGAATTTGCAGATCGAGCGTCTGCCGCTGCCCTCTCGCGACCTGCGCCAGCAGGTCGCTCGCGTGATTGAGGATGGCGATGGCCTCTTGGTGCGCATACCGGCCCGACGACTTCTGCGCGGCCAGCAGCAGATACCGAACGGCACGTTCACAGTCATGGCCTTCTTCGAAGTGCAGCGCGATCTGAGCCGCCATGTCGAATTCCACCGGTGAGCCAAGCGACTCAAGGCCCTCCGCGAGCCGGCGATGGAGGACGATGCGCTGATCGGGATTGAGACGCCGGTAGACGACCTCGCGATACAACGCGTGTCTGAACTCGTACTCGATGGCCGACGTTCCACAAGGAAACTCGCGCGGCCCGAGAGATCTGAGAAACTGCTGGCGCTCGACCAATGCTTCGCACAGCTCCTCGAATTTCGCCGACTCGCTCGCCAGCATCTTCGAGACGGACCAGGCAGTAAAGCGGTGGCCGGCCACGCTTGCGCACTTGAGCAGCCGCTGCTGCTCGTCGGTCGCATGCTGCAGCTGCATCTCCAGCATCTGCTTCAGCGTCTCCGGCACTCCGGGATCGACCTGCTCGAGAGGGACGGTCAATGTCCAGCGGTCGTTTGCGCGAGACAGCACGCCACGGCGGACCAGGTGGTCCAACATCGCCGTCATGAACAGAGGATTCCCGTCGCAATGCCGATGGATGAGGGCGGCCAGGCCGGCGGGAAGATCCCCCGGCGTAAACTCGGCCGCGACATAATCGGCCACGTCCGCCTCGGCCAGTCGCTCCAGATCCATTTCATGGCTCAAACGGTGCAGCAGCAGGTCCTGCCTGAGTGATTTCAGGGGACTTTCGGACAAGATCACGTCAGCAGGACGGAACGTCCCGAGCACGAGCAGTTTTGCCGATTCGCGCCGACGGGCGAGCGCTGACAGGACGTCCAGCGTCGAATTGTCCGCCCAATGGAGATCTTCGAGGATCAGCACGAGTGGAACGGTCTCGGTGATGACTTCGAGCGCTTCACAGAGCTCCCGGACCATTCGGTCGCGTGTCGCGCCGAGAATTTCGCGCTGGAGCGCCGCCTGTTGCTCCGGCCGGACGAGCGATGGCAAGTGGATGAACCAGGTTGGCGCGTTGGTGGACAGGATGTGGATCACGAGCGCTCTGTGCGGGCCGCGCGCAAGTTGCCCGACAGCTTCGAGCATCGGATAGTAGGCTTCCTTGCCGCCAAAGCCCTCAACGCACTGCCCGCGCACCACCGACAAGTCTGCAATCGTCGCGCTGGCCTGCTGAAATGCATCGACCAGACTGGTCTTGCCGATGCCTGGCTCACCCACCACGAACACCACTTGCCGCCGGCCGCGAAGGGCTGTCGCCAGGTAGCGATCCATGTCCGCCAGCGCTGCCGCGCGTCCGACAAGCCGCTTTGTTCCAACAGGGATGGTCTCAGCGGGCGTCGGTGCGGTGTCTTCAACAACAGCGGCAATGAATTGGTAGCCGCGCTTGGGAACGGTCTGAAGGAAATGCGGTGCGTCGGGCCGATCGCCGAGAGCGCGGCGAATCTCGAGGATATATCGACGGAGGACTTCCGGCCCCACGTAGGTGTCAGGCCAGACGGCAGCGAACAGTTGGTCGTGTGTCACCAGCCGGCCCGGATGCTCGACAAGATAGCGCAGCACCGCAAATGGCTTGGGCATCAGCGGAACCCGCGTTTCACCGCGCCAGAGGCACTGGTTCACGACATCGAGGCGGAATGGCTCAAACGATCTCATCGCGACCGACTCGACTGCGCAACTCCACTCTAACACCTCGATGTGACAGCCGGCAGATCTCCACAGGATCACGCTGCCTTCTCATTTGACGGCGCAGACGTCCAAAGAGTCCCAACACGAATTTCACGAAAACTTGCACGCGACTTTCACGTCCGCGTCGGCAGAACCCACGTAACGTGGATCATGCGATGCGATTGGCATTCGTCCTCAAGCTGGGGCCCGAGACGAACACCGCAGAGCGTCAGTTCGAGGGCTGGATCGAGGAGGTGGACACGGGACGCGAGTTGCGCTTTCGATCCACGGATGAGCTCATGACATTCCTCCATGACTGCGTTGAACTCGCTCGCGATCGTGAGCGCGCGAGCAACCACCACGAAAACGAACCGGACTGAACCTTTGTGACGAAGGGAGGCCGTTTGTGCTGCAAATTACTCCAAAGGAACGAGCGGCGCTGCGATTGTTGGCGGGTGGGCACGCAGCGAAGGAAATAGCCGATTGTCTGGGCTTCAGTGAATCCGAGCTGGATGCTCAGCTGGCGATGCTGTTTCTCAGGATGGGTGCCGTCAGCCAGATCGAAGCGGTCGCCGCTGCGCGGCGACGAGGGTTGCTCACAGATAGGCTACGCTGACACTCGAGAATGGTTGCGAGGATCATCTACGGCACGCTCACTCGACGCATCGGCGGCCACTGTTCACGAATCTCCGGGCGCCGACGAGGGCGGGAAA
>JBKPDW010000042.1:0-7744 GCA_046728115.1 Acidobacteriota bacterium
AGGTAAGACCGCTTACCTCAGCCAAACGTCCTGACAGCGAATCGAATGCTGGTCGCGCGATGATCGCGTGTTTATGGAGGCCGGTCATGACCGATTCTCTCGATCCGGCTTACGAACTGGTCCATCGTTCGCCGCCGCTCAGTCTGCTCGCCGGGGTGTTCGTGGCGCTGTTTCTGGCAAGCGTCGGCGCCACGTTTCTGATGACGGGCGGCGCGGCGTACCCAATTCCCTACAAACCAATCGACCAGCTGCAGGACTACTACACGCGGTTTCCGGACGTCATGCGTGTCGTGGCGTTCCTGCAGTTCGGCGCGTCGATCCCGCTCGGGTTGTTCACCGCCACCGTCGTGAGCCGGTTGGTCTTTCATCGAATCACGGTCGCGGGCGTGCACATCGCGTTGTTTGGAGGCATCGCCGCATCGCTGTTCATGGGCATTTCGGCGCTTGCGACGTGGACGCTGTCGCAACCCGGTGTCGCGACTGATGCCGGGGCCATGCGCGTGGCGTCGCTGCTGGCGTTTGCAACGGGCGGCTTCGGGCACACAGCAGCCTTGGGATTGTTACTGGCAGGCGTCTCCGTTCCGGCGTTGGCGTTCGGGATCATGCCTCGCTGGGCCGCGTGGTTCGGCCTCATCGTCGCAGTCGTTGCGGAGGTGTCGAGCATCAGCATGCTGGTGACGGCGGCCTCACCGCTCCTCCCGCTTGCTCGATTCCCGGCGCTGGTGTGGCTCCTCGTGGCAGGGTTCACGATTCCGAAAGCCAGAGTTGAGACACAGTCGTCAGGCAGCGGCATTCAGCGAACGCGAAGGGTGGGCTGATGAATACGCTGGCCGGACAGGTCGCACTCGTGACCGGCAGCTCGCGCGGCATTGGAAACGCGATCGCGCGACTGTTCGGCACGCACGGTGCCGCAGTGGCGGTCCACGGGCGGGACACCGCTGCGGTGCAAGGCGTTCAGGCGGATATCGAACGAACCGGCGGCCGCGCGATTGGGATCACCGCCGAATTGACGCAAATGCGGGAGGTCGAACGCTTGCGCGCCGAGATCGAACGCCAACTCGGACCGGTGACACTGCTCGTCGCCAACGCCGGAAGTAGCGTCACTCGGCCGATGGCGTTCGAAGAGATCGACGAGCGTGACTGGCGCGCGTCGATCGACAGCAACCTGACCGCCACGTTCCTGACCTTGAAGTGCTTCCTTCCCGCCATGAAGGCACGACGCTCGGGAACGATCATCACGATGTCGTCGGCTGCCGCCCGCCGGGCGCACCCGAAGTCGCCGGTCCCCTACGCCGCGGCGAAAGTCGGCATTCAAATGCTCACGCAACACGTCGCCGCGCAGGTCGGTCCGTTCAATATCAGAGTCAACTGTCTCGCGCCCGAGGCGATCCTGACCGAGCGCAATTGCGAACAGATTCCCGCGGACGTGCAGAGCCAGCTTGCGAACGAGCATCCGATCCGCCGTCTGGGAACACCCGAGGACGTCGCGCGTGCGGCGCTGTATCTGGCATCGGACGAATCGTCGTGGGTGACCGGCGTCATCCTCGATATCGCGGGCGGCGCGGTCATGGCGTGAGCGCCGCAGCCAGGAGGTCACGATGGAGGTTCATGCTTCAGGAAACGGCGGTGCGGCGGCCCTTGGCGGCCCAATCGCTGCCGCGAGTTTTGTCGGCGGCGTCGCCGGCGCGCTCGCGCTGTCCGATGCGCCGTATCCGCGACCCGGCTCATCGCCGGATCAAATCAGGAAGTATTTCTCGGATAACGCGTGGCCGGCTCGCATCAGCATCGCAGGACAGCTGATTTCGGCGGCTGCGCTCGGCGTCTTCGCCGTGTCCGTGTTCAAGCTCGCGCGCCAGAGCGGCTGCGGATCGGAAGGCATTCAAGCGGCTGCGCTCGCCGGTGGCATCGCGAGCGTGAGTACGCTCGTCACGTCGGCATTGACCAGCGCGGAACTCACAAGGGGCGCGGCCGATCGGCCCGATGAAGCCGTGAAGCTGCACGACCGAGCGTTCGTCGCTGGCGGTCCGTTGCACGGTCCCGCCATCGGCCTGCTGATGGCCGCACTCGGATTCGCAGGGCTCCGCACGCACGCGTTGCCGCGATGGTTGTGCACGGCATCGTTCGCGACTGCGGCAGCCGGACGGCTCGCTCCAATCGCACTGATTTTCGACCCGGCCGTGTGGCTCGTACCCGCGAGCCGATTTCCGGGACTGCTCTTGAGCGCAATCGCTGGAGCGAAGATGCACCAACAGTCCTGAACGGCAAATGACAAGACGTGCAGCGACTCTCAACACGTTCGATGTGACGAGCATGATTCGGATTCGGCGAGCGGCTGCATCCGATGCCCGGAAGTTTGGTGCGGTGTTCGCTCGCGAACGGATGTTTCCGCCTGCCGAATGGGCCACGCTCGTGGTGGACCATGCGCCACCGAACGTCCTGCTCGTCGCGGTCGACGCACCCGGTAACGTCGTTGGCTTCATCGCCGCCCATCCGCAGGATGGCGAGATGTTCTTGTTGTTCGTGCATTCGGAGCATGCGGGTCATGGTCTCGCGGTCTCGACGAGTCGAGATCCGCTTCCCGGACAAGGTGAACGCGGTAAACGCGAACGGAGCCAGACACTTAGAATCGGGTGGCACCAGCACCTTCGAGGTCCTGCAAATGGCTGATAGCGGTGATGTCGCCTGTTGGGGCGGCATTCAACGGTCGACCGTTTCGAATGCAGGGAAAGGCGGAGGCCATTCCGATGGACTTGCGAGTCACAGAGGTGTTTCGTCGCGAAGAAGGCGAGTGGAAGTTGGTCCATCGTCACGCTGACCCTTTGACATCAGAGGCGAAAGACATCAGGAGCTAGCCCGTTGGCGGCATCGTCGGGCCTCGGCCTCTTTGTGAGCGGCTCTTCGTTCGTGCGGCCAGTGAGTCTAGCGCCCATTCCCGACAACGGCTGAAGCCCGCGTCCATGACGGGGCACAAGGAGGCACGTGATCCCATTCCTCACGTTACTAATTGTTACGCTGGTGCTCCGACGCGCTGGCGCGTCCGGTGTCCTGGCGCTGGACAGCTGGATTACGTCGTTGCGAGGCGGCCTGGCCGCGATGTTCCTGTTGACTGCGTCCGCTCACTGGGGAAAGCGCAGGCCGGATCTCATCCGAATGGTCCCCACCATGTTTCCGCGTCCGGATGTCATTGTGACCGTCACGGGAGTCCTCGAACTATTGGGGGCAATAGGGCTGCTGTTTCCGCCCTCTGCGCCAGTTGCGGCGGTCTGCCTTGCGGCGCTGTTGATGGCGATGTTTCCGGCGAACGTCCGTGCGGCGCTTCAGAATCTGACGATCGGCGGGAAGACAGCAACCGGATTGCCGCTGCGGTTGGCCTTGCAGGTCATCTTCATCGTCGCGCTGCTTGTTGCAGGGTTCCCCGCTGTCTGGGCCGTGTCGTTCGCGCCCACCAAGTCCGCCAGCGTGAACAGGTCCGAGAGCGCCAAGACAGCGGATGCGCTGTTCTGGGATGTATTCCATGGGGGACGCTACGAAGAGCTTCCTCGCGTACTGGAGGCATTGACGGCGGCGTACATCGGTGACCCGCGCGATGCGCAGACCGCCGCTCACATCGGCTTCTCCCACGTCTGGCGTCTCAGCGAACAGGCGCGCCTCGATACGCAATCGGCGACGATCACCGACGAACTCGTGCTCGCGCGCAAGTACTTTTCCGAAGCGGTTCGCTTGGCCCCGGACGACGCGCGATTTCAGGGATTCCTGGCCAGCATGGAACTCGGCGAGGGGGCGATCCACGGCGACGAAAGACTGAAGCGCCGTGGATACTTCGATCTACTGAAAGCGAGAGACGCCTGGCCAGAATTCAACCTGTTTACCGTGGGTTATGCGATGAGCCGGCTTCCCCATACAGACAGCAAATACACGGAAGCCGTCGCGTATCAATGGCAGAACCTTGATGTATGCGCGGAGGAAAGGGTCGATCGTGTCACTGTGGCGTACGACAAGTACATGGCCAAAGAGACAACGACGGGCCGGAAGCGTCCGTGCTGGAACTCCTCGATCGCCCCGCACAACTTCGAGGGATTCTTCCTCAACATGGGTGACATGCTTGTGAAGCAAGGCGATCCGGAGACGGCCCGTCGCGTCTATAGCAACGCGAAGCTCTCGAAGACCTATCACACGTGGCCGTTCAAGAACATTCTCGAGGAGCGCATCGTGCAAGCAGACGAGAACATTGTGCGCTTCCGCAGTGTGGTCGACAACCAACCCGGGCAAGCGGGCCGCGAGCATCAGCCGGAAAGGATACGGACCATGATGATCTCGAGCACCCTTGCCTGCATGGGTTGTCACCAGCGATAGGCGCCGCTGATCTTCATCCCTCGCGCGCTCCGTCAGGGCCGTTCAACCGAAGTGGACGCGCGAACCAGGTTCGCCGACGGTCACGTTGTAGAGGCGCCCGGGCTAGCGGCTCGCGCACGGCGGGGCTCCTGTCCGTGCTGGGTGTGCAGTGCCGCGATCCGTTCGGCCACCGCCAATCGGCGTGCCCGGTCAGGTTCGCGGACGGTCGCGTTAAACAGCGCATTAGCCAGGCGGCGTATCCGGACCCGTTCGCACCTGATCGATCTCAGGCCGATCGGCCCGCTGGTGTTCGGCGCGCGGCACGAGGCGCTCGACGCGGATCTCGTGCGCGTGATCCACGGGTTCGACTCGCGCTTGGTGCTGAGCGGGTCGAACCCTTCACAGAACCTCTAGCCTTCGCGCTTCATGCGCTCCTGGCTGGCGATCTCACGTTCGCTGGGAGAATCGAGCGCGGTGCCGCCGATCTTGATCTCACCGTCGCGCTCGTAGCGCCCGATCATGATGCCCGTGCTCGAAACGCGCGATCTTGTCAGCTTGTAAGCGTGCGGCGCCGAGCCGTCGGCAAACAGCTTTTTGCCGCCGCCGAGCACGACCGGGACGGTGAAGATGGTCATCGCGTCGACGAGGTCGTCGTTGGCCAGGAGCGCATGGACGAGTTCGGTGCTACCTTGGGTGACAAGATTGGGGCCGTCTTCGTCCCGCAGGCGCTTTACGTCGGCGATGTCGCGCAGGAGCACCGAACCCTGCCAGCTCGTATCGGCCCCGTGTGTGAGCTCGCCCGTCGATTGCGACCGTTAAGCGCGCGTAGCGGCCGTCGCCTCACCGCGCCGCGCCGCCTCGATCGCGGCGACGTCGATCTTCTTCATCGGCATCATCGCCTCGAAAGCGCGCTTCGCCTCGGCGCCGCCGGCTGCGAGCGCGTCGGTCAGCACGCGCGGCGTGATCTGCCAGGAGAGGCCCCAGCGGTCCTTGCACCAGCCGCACTGGCTTTCCTGGCCGCCGTTGCCGACGATCGCGTTCCAGTAACGGTCCGTCTCTTTCTGATCGTCCGTTGCAATCTGGAAGGAAAAAGCCTCGCTGTGCTTGAACTCCGGGCCGCCGTTGAGACCGAGGCAGGGAATGCCGAGGACCGTAAACTCCACCGTCAAGATATCGCCCGCTTTGCCGCCCGGGTAGTCGCTGGGCGCCTTGTGGACAGCGGTCACCTCACTATTCGGAAAAGTGGCGGCGTAGAAGCGCGCCGCGTCCTCTGCGTCTTTGTTGAACCAGAGGCAGATCGTGTTTTTGGGCTTCATATTCGTTTAGCTCCTTGTGACTGCCGTTTCGTTCAGGCGGCTGTGGTCCGTGGCTTTCGCACATGCTCGTCTCGCTGCACTTGGCGATCGGCTGTGCAGCCCCACGAGGTCGATAACGTACTGGCAAACAGACAGGTCAGGGCAGCAACCGACACCAGTGTCCGGAGGCCGTGATAGAACTCCCATCGATCACGTATGGCCTGCCAATCAGGCGGCAACCCGGCCGTCGTCCATGACTGAATCTGACGATCGATCGGCACGTTCACCGCCAGCGTGATGACCAGCGCGATGGTCATCAGGACGAACGCAGCACTCGCGAACACGTTGGCCCGGGCTTGTCGGCCCCGAAGCAGCAACACGCAGAGCACGAGCGCGGACAACAGCGCCGCAGGCATCAACACGCTCATCGGTCCGCCAAGATTGCCGATCATCAAGCGGCCAACCTCAAGAAATGTCCCCGGCGTGATCGACGCCATCGAGCGGCTGAGACTGAACCATGTTCCCCAGAACACTCCCGTTACCAGAGAAAACAGGAGCAGGGTCACGAACTGAACCGCTTTGATCACACTTTACCTCCCGAAGAACGGTTCCGATGCGGAGAGCCGTGCATGCCGCATTCCAATTGAGCGAATCCGAGCTCATCGAGTCGCCGGTCACGCGATGGCGGTGTTACCGATGGTGATCGGATGCACCAACAACGACTCTTCGCGGTCGTGTCGAGTGCTTCGCTGGCCATCGTGGCGAGCAGACGCCACGGACGCTGATTCTCGGTGACCGTCGTATCGCCATCGGGGAGGTGCTCGACGTGTGGCTGGCGCCCGACCACCGGTACTTCAAGCTGATGAGACGGCAACACGTATCTCCTTCGCCACGTTGAGCGGTCCAACACCTGGGAGCTGACGATGTTCCAAGCAGAACACGTTCGCGGATGACGGCACGAGCGCAACGTCAGTGTCAGGACTGCTGCGGCGGTGGATCGACAAATCCACCCTGCGGCGCCTTGTGCGGCAGCGACCAGCCAAAGTACACCTCGACGTCCACGATCCGGTGATCCCGAATCGTGAGAACTTCCGTGTTGCGAAATCGACCGCCGTCGGTCTTGCGTGCTTCGTACGTGACGGACACGCGATCGCCATCCGTGACGACATCGATGAAATCGAACCCGGCGATCCATTCGCTGTTCGGCCAGCAGCGCCGGAAGTACGTGGCACGGTCGATCCGATTGTCGAGCGGGCTCGTGAAATGAAAATCGTCGGCAATGATCGCCTCCAAGGCCGCGCGATCCTTCGTCTCGTAAGCCTTGTAAGCCGCTTGCGCGATTGCCGCTTTCGTCGCCGGCGCGGTCACGGCGCTCTGAGTGGCCATGAACTCCTCCTCGTCCCTGTAAGTCAGGCTCGCATGCCAGATTCAAACCAATGTTCGGCACGCGCCGGCCAACACCCCGCGTATCCGCCACATTGTGTTCGCGGTCAAGGACATCGACGCTGTCGTCGCCGGCCTGCGAGCCCGCAGCGCTGAACTCGTCGGCGAACTGGAGCGCAACGAGGACAGCTACCGGCTCTGCGATGTCCGCGGCCCGGAGAGAATCATCATCGAGCTAGCGGAGCAGATCGGCTAACGGGTCCAAGGCCGACAGCAGATCGGCACGTTGGTCGTCGATGCCTCTGCCCGCGTTTCCGGCCTACGCCGATGTCTCCGAAAAGATCGTCAGCAGGAAACCGCTCGGATCGCTGACCTCGAACGCGCGGCTCTTCCACTCCGTGTCGTGAGGGTCCGACTTGAGGGTGATGCCGGCGTTCCTGGCCCGCTTGGCGATCTCGTCGACGTTACCCGGCGTCGTCGAGATGGACAGGCGCACGCCGATTCCCTTCTTCCGGTCGCGCCCCTTCTTCCAATCGTCCTGGTTCAAGCCGATCTGGGTCCTGCCCGCTCGCAGCATCACGCCGAGCAACGTCCCTTTCTCTTCCCACCGCTCGTCGATCGCGAAGCCGAGCGCCTCGTAAAAGGTGATGCTCTTCTGCAAATCGTCGACAGTCAAGGTGGGAACGATAGCGCTGATCTGCACAGCTTCTTGCGTTGTCGCCACGATAGCCTCC
>JBKPDW010000043.1:0-4701 GCA_046728115.1 Acidobacteriota bacterium
GATGGGCATCTTCGTGCCCGTCGTGCGTGAGAACATGGAAATGCTCTATCAGTTCGAGCACGACTACCGCTTCGACAGCAGCAAAATCGAGCGGGCGCTGCGGCTCACGGCCACAGGGTACCGGGATGGCATTTCCGCAACATTGAAAGCGTGAAGAGCCGTCAACACGAGCAACACACATAGCAGCACGTAACCGACTGTCCGAGCGGGTCAAACCGTGCGGCGGGAGTGGGCCAGAGCCAGCCCGCCGAGGGCCATGCCGATTAGCCCCAGCACGAGGGCCGCGGCAGCACCAACTACTCCGTTGCCGGTGCCGGGACCACCTGTCGATGGCCAAATTGAGTCCACCGTTGACGAGAGCGATCAGCCCCGCCGCCAAGGCCACGATGGCCCGTAGTCTCCCGTTACCGGTGCCGATACGACCAGCGGGTCGGCGCACAGACAGCACACCGATGACCACGCTGGCCGTGTGACTGGGATTCGAACTGAAGGCCGGCATCTAACCCTCAGGCGGTTGTTGCGGAGTGGTGGCGATTTGGCGATTGAGGACAGTTGCTTCACCGACGCGTCGTCTGCCTCCAAGCACTAAATCTCCAAACAGACAGGAAATCGGTCCGAAGGTGTTTCAGTGAACCCGCACACCTCGGGCAATTGCCAGCCGCGGCGGGATGGTAGTAAAATGCTACCACGAGGTGAGCCCGTGGGGATGCCGGTCAAACTCTCCGACGAACTGGTCAACGTCGCGCGTAAAGAGGCCGCCGCGGCGGACCGATCGATCACCGCGCAAATCGAGCACTGGGCCAAGCTCGGACAATCGGTCGAAGCCGCCCTTCGGCACGAAGACGCGCTGGCGGTCAAGACGAGTGAAGGCAAGCTGGCGGTTGCGTTTCCCATGCCGGCCACTCGCGACGCGGTGTATCAGGTCCTGCGGACCGTGGCCAGTGCCGATCATGCGCCACTAGGCAAGGCGCTCAGGCGCGGGCGGACCGTCTACGAGAGCGACCCGAGCGGGTCCGGCGCCATCATCCGCATTGCCCCGGATGGCACGCGTACGCGCGGTCGACTCGAGAAGCGCGCGTTCGTGCGAACGGTCGTCGCTCGCCGTCGCGCGCGCTGATGCATCCTGCCAATGGCGACGGGGACCGTGTCCGAAACACGCTCGCAACGGCGGACCGCATCCTGGTGGTCGTCGCCGGTCCGAACGGCGCCGGTAAATCCACGTTCGTCGATGCATTCCTCAGGCCGACCGGTCTGCATGTCGTCAATCCCGATCAGATCGCGAAGGCGTTGGCGCCGGACGATCCCGACAGCATGGCGTATCAAGCGGCGCAGGCGGCCGACACCGTCAGGCGCGATCTGGTGGCGCGCGGCGTGTCGTTCTGCATGGAAACCGTGTTCTCCGATCCGCAAGGCGCAAAGCTCGCCTTTCTGAGACACGCCCGAGCACAGCACTACGTCGTCCTGCTGGTGTTCATCGGGTTGGATACCGGCGAACTTGCCATCGCTCGAGTCGTCGAACGGGTCGATGCCGGAGGGCATGATGTTCCCGATGACAAGATTCTCTCGCGGTTTCCTCGTACGCTTCAGAACCTGACACAGGCGCTCGAATTCGTCGATCACGCATTCCTGTTCGACAACAGCTCTGCGAAGGAGCCGTTTCGGTTCGTCGCGGAGTTCAGCAACGGTGCGCTGGTGAGGCGCGGCAAACGTCGTCCGAAATGGGCCGTTTCACTGCTGAAGACGTTCTCGAAGGAGGAGCGGTGACGCCCAGTTCCGAACGCCGCTCCCGCATGGTTGCTCGTGGATGCAAACGCGCGGTCTTCGGCCTTCGAATGGAAGCGAGAAGCCGGCGTTCGAATCTAGACGCGACCCGCTTCTAGATTTGTGCGGCGATGCGCTGATCGATGCGTCTGTTGACGGAAGCCTGGTAGGAGATCGTCCTCAGAGGGAGACATTTCAGTTGCCGCCCCAGTTACCAAGACCACGCGAAATCGCCAAGATTCCTAAGTAAATTGTACCGAAGCGCTCGGTTCGGGAGCGAGGAACCGAGTAGCCCAAAGACCGAAGTCGTGAGGCGTAGTCGTCGGGGCGTGGCTCAGCCTGGTAGAGCGTCCGGTTCGGGACCGGAAGGTCGCTGGTTCGAATCCAGTCGCCCCGACCAATTCTCACAGGTGTATTCCGGACACATGGGCTGGCTGGCACCCGAGTCGAGTTGAACCCGAGAGCATCAGGGCGAGTGCGAGATCTGCCTCAAAGAATCCGGGCCAGAAGAACGGCGCCCTCAAGAAGTTCGAGGAGCGACAAGATCTGGGAGCAATTTGTGGACGCGCGCCCGTGTTCGCTAGAGTGCCAGCCCTCCGGACACTTCGATGCGCTGAGCGTTCACCCAACGATTCTCATCCGACAAGAGGCTGGCGATCATCGGTCCGATGTCGTCAGGTACGCCTGGACGGCCGAGCGCGGTCATGGCGGATACCTGCTTGTTGACCTCAGGGTTGTCGCGGACCATCCCGCCGCTGAAGTCTGTTTGCACCGGTCCGGGTGCGACGACGTTGGCCGTGATTCGCCGCGGCCCGAGCTCCTTCGCCAGATATCGCGTCAGGACTTCAACCGCGCCCTTGGCCGCCGCGTAGGCCGAGCTGCCGGGAACGGAGACTCTCGTGAGCCCCGAGGAGATGTTCACGATGTGGCCGCCATCGTTCATCAGCGGCAACAGTTTCTGCGTCAGGAAATACACGCCTCTGAAGTGGACGTTCACGACAGCGTCGAATAACTTCTCCGTCATCGCGTCGATGTTGACGTGCAGAGAATTGCCGGCGTTGTTGACCAGGTAGTCGAAGCGTTCGCGACCCCACCGCTGCAGTGTGCTGCGGACATCGCCCACGAACTGGTCGAACGCGCGAGTATCACCTGTGTCGAGCTGAAAGGCCGCTGCGTGGCGACCGATTCCTTCCGATTCGGCAACGAGCGTCTCGGCATCCTTGGCATTCGAATGGAATGTGATGATCACATCCACGCCGCGCCGCGCGAGACTGAGCGCGGTGTTACGACCGATGCCCCGACTGGCGCCCGTGATGATGGCAGTCCTACTAGTACTCACGATCCCTCCTTCGTGCGAACCGCGTCCGAGATGTTGGCTGTCAGCGCGTACTTGATCTCAAGACCGACGTAAGTGGAATTGCGCCCGCCGGCTTGACGGGTGGCGTCGCCGATCGTGTAGTACATCGCGTCGAGTGCTAGGGCGACGTGTGGGGTTAGCACGGCGCTCGCATGCGTCTGCAGGTACGTCCCTGTGTGAAGGCCAGACTTTCCGGCGGTTCCAACCAGCGGAACGGCGGGAAAGAGATAGACCGCGTCGGATGTTGTTTCCCGCCACTGGCCAGCTATTGCGAACGTGAGGCGAAGGGTTTTCCTTGGCTGCAGGCTTAGCGACGGCTTCACGTGGATTACATTCGAATAGCCGGTGTAATTCGCGAGATAGAAGCCGTTCGGAAACAATGGATTGAACGTCTCCAACCTGCCATCGTGCGCGTCACTGTCACCTGTCGCCGCGTCGAAGCTCAGCCCGATGCGGGGCATCCACGCAGCCGCGTCGATGGTGTAGCCGACGGACGACCCGACGGCGTCTGCCTCGATCGCCTGAGCGCCGAGCGAACCAGTCTGATGCATCGCTTCGCCGTCCCAATCCATTCGTCTATGGGCACCCGCCAGCCTCACGTCGAAGACGTTGCGCCGCTCGTCGCCGCTCGCGGTCGTGAAGACTGCACCGTTGTGTGTGAATTTGGCGAGATAGGCCGAGAAGTCGCCAAGCTTCGGAACGGGCAATTCGAACCGAACACCACTGAACGTGAGATCACGGCTGCTGAAGTACCGGTTCTGAGCGTTGATCTGGACCGGTTGCGTGTACGCTGCGGACAGGCGCCATCGGCCTCGCTGGTATTCGGCCTCTGCGGCGTCGTACGGTTGATGCAGATTGGGAACGTCACGAAGCGAGACGAATCGCTGGAGATCGAACGCAATCAGCTGCCGACCAAGTCGCGCCGTCAGGGTTCCACCAACAACCTGTTCGGTGATGGCGACGAACGCCTGCTCGAGATCCAGAGGATCCCGATCGACAGGCGTCAGGATCTGTTTGGCCGGCGCGAACGCACTCTGCGCTTGCGCCACGACTTGAACATGGCGGCCGAGACGAACGTCGGCGCGCAGCTCCAACCGCTGCAGCAGCCATTCACCGCTGTCGCCTCGCACCGCACCAAGAAACTCCGCGTGATCGCTCTCGAAACGCTCGCGGAGGTTTATTCCGAACGACACATCGAGTGGCTTCGGCGACGCTTGGACCACGTCTTGTGCTGAAACCGGCGAGGCGCCCGCACCGACAAGCGCACAGAATATCAGCGTCCGCAGAATTCGCGGCGAGCCATCGATCACAGCGACACGAGCGGAAGCGATCGATACCGCTTGCCGGTCAATCGAGACAGCGCATTGGCGACTGCAGGAGCGATGACCGGAACCGGCGGTTCGCCACAGCCGGTTGGCGGTTCGGTGCTCGGCACGATGTGCACGTCGACGGCGACCGGGGTGTCCCTCATGTAGGGCGGCGTGAAGTCGTGAAAGTTCCGTTGTTCGACCTGCCCGTCCTTGAGGGTGATCGCGCCCTTGCCCATCAGCTGAAGGACACCGAACGCCAGGCCGCCCTGAACC
>JBKPDW010000044.1:0-2142 GCA_046728115.1 Acidobacteriota bacterium
GTCGTGTCGTTGGTCTTGTTTCCTCCAGGCAAGACGACGTTGAGCACCCAGGTGTCGCCACTATCGGTCGAGACATAGATTGGAGCGTTCCCGGAACTCATGGGATCGGGAGTAAAGACGGAAGCAGCGATGCGGGCCGGATCCAGAAAAGACGCGGCGACATTGGGTTCACTGTCCCGGGTGGTTTCGTTGCTCAGCGAATTGGGAATCATGTTGACGACGTTGACGGCCATGATTCATCTCCTTTCGGCCACCAGCTTGCGCACCCGGTCCAGCTGTTGCGTCGGCTGATAGTCGAGCGGATCGAGCGCCGTCAGGCCTGGAATCCGAAGCACCGGCCATCCTTTCTCCTGCTGATCCCGTTGAAGAATCCAGATGCCCTCTTGCCCCGGCTTGAATTTCGGCGAATCGATCCACATCTCGTCCAGGCTGTTGGCGTACAAGATCGCGGTCTTCTCTCGAGGCGTTCCCTTGAGCATCGCTTGCACGTCGATCTCGGCTTGCCACCAATCCGGTGCGTGTTCGGTCTCGACTCTGCGGGCATCAGTCTGACGGGCTGGGGCGGTCTCGACGACTCTGCCGGCGACGACCAGTTCCGCTTTTGCGATGCGGTCGCCCAGCCGGCGGTCTTCGATGTTCTGGCGGGCCGACGTGATCTCATCGCCCAAGGCCTTCTGGTCTCCTTCCTCGAACCTGCCAACTTCTATCACTGCGAGGCTCTCTCCATACAGCCAGCTTCGCGTAAAGAAGACGGCCCGCTTTCCAGCCACGAGACCCTGCGGGTTGCCGGAGTACAACGTAATCTCCCGTCCCCGCTGATCCGCAAACTGCGAAGGGCCGTCCAGAATGTCTTCAACCCTTACGATGGCGACGTTCCCAGAAACAGGAACGGCTTTCATGGTGGTCGCGCCTACTTTGTCTATGGTCCCGCGAATCACCCACTGTGATTGCTGCAGCCACTCCTCAACTTGTGGGTTTGCCATGCAATTCCTCCCGAGCGCGTAGCCAATCACCAGCGCTACTCGTATGGTTGAGGCTCGCACAATACTGCCCGAACACATCTTAGATTTGGTTCCGGTCGGCCGTCTCGTCGAAGAATCTCGTGGCTCAGATACAGGATTGACCGGTAGCATCTTCGCGCGATGTGTCGTTCTATTACATGTCGCCCCGGAGATCATAGAAGACACGAATGAGGTTGCCATCAAGATCGGCGGCCATAAACTCGCGCAGCTTCCACGGTTTGTCCTCGGGCTCGGAAACGATGTTCGCATGTGCGGCCTTCCACAGTGCGAAGAGGTCGTCTACCTCAGCCTTGCTGTCGAGATTGAGGCGTCAGGCTGGTAGTCAGGCCGGGTAGGTCGAGGAAAGTCGCATTAACTCGCGCAGCGCGGTGAAACCGTCGACGGAATTGGATCAAGCACATCCTTGAATTTCCGAGCCACCTCGTAGGAGACTGCGCACATGGCTAAGTTCCTCATTGAGGTTCCGCACGAGTCGGAAGTGGTTTCGTGCGCCCGCGCCAACAAGGTGCTCCTGGAGAGCGGTTCACATTTCTTGACGCACGCTGATTTCGGTTGTCATGACGGTGTACACAAGGCTTGGATCGTGGTGGACGTGGACAGCAAAGACGAGGCCCGAAATATCTTGCCGCCCGCCTATCGCCGCCAAGCTACCATCGTGCAGTTGAACAAATTCGGCCTCGATGAACTGGACGATCTCATCAAGCTTCACGAGGACCGATAGCCGTTTGGCCTGCGCCGCCCTGCGGGTTCCACGGTATATGAAGAACACCCTCGGTTGAGGCGCTTTCAAACCTTGCAGTCTCTCGGCTGGCAAACTGCTTCGAGTCACGCAACCCCGAGTGAGCGATCTCCTGCGCGGCCGCATCGACTTGTTCAGCACCGATGCATTGATCGATATGCTGGCGAGGCTTGGCGTCGGCGTGCGGTTAGTGGTCAGGCCGACACGGTCGCGCAACGTTGCGTGACATGTCTGTCCCTTCGCCGAATGGCCCGGTAATTCAGGAACTCACGTCGCAGAGCTCCTGAAGGACCAAGACTCCGCGTCACGGCTGCTGGAGGCCCTGCCCGAGAAGTACCCGCCCGCAGCGGTTGTGCACGGGCTTACTGAACGTCAGACGCG
>JBKPDW010000045.1:0-3909 GCA_046728115.1 Acidobacteriota bacterium
GCGCCGCGTTGATGGTACGGACGTTCCTCCAGATTCAGCGGGTGAATCCAGGATTCCGATCGGATCGCATGCTCTCGTTTCGCATCGCCTTGCCAGGCGCGCGCTACCGGACGCCGGAGGCCTTTAACGAATTCGGCCGGCGGCTCCAGGCGGAGCTTGCCTCCGCCAGCGGTGTGACCGGCGTCGGCAGCGTCAGCCACGTGCGGCGGCCTGTCTTTGATGCTTCGGCCTCCGTGGTCTGAACGGCCACCAGGCGCTATTTACGTTCGAAATCGATGAATCCGCGCTCGACGTCCACGCCGGCGAGGCGGACGCGGACGTGATCGCCAACGTCCAGCCCGCGGTCACCTCGCACCAGTTTCCCCTCCATCGGTGGTACCTGAACGCGCGCCCACGTGCCTTTGCTCGACGATCCGGTGACGATTGCTTCGAACTCGTCGCCGATGCGCGATTGCACCAGAAGCGCCGCGGCCGCTTTCCGGACCTGCCGCTCCACCTTGTTCGCGGCATCCTCCTGCTTCGTGCAATGGTCCGCGAGGCGCTCGAGCTCTTCGAGCGGGTAGGGCGAGCGATCGCCTGACAGCGCTGCCTTCAGGAGCCGCTGCGTGATCAGATCGGGGAATCGACGATTCGGCGCCGTCGAGTGCGTGTAGTCGCGAACGGCCAGCCCGAAGTGGCCCGGCGGTTCCTGGCCCGGCGGATCGACAACGTATTCGCCGGAGCCGAGCAGCTTGATGATGGTGCGCGACAGATCGGGGAAAGCATCAGGCGCCGCACGCCGACGCCGCACCAGAAAATCGGCGAGCGCTTTCGAATCTGCCGACTCAGGTAGCTGATCGCCCGAGGCGGCCGCCAGCTCGCGAATGCGATCCCACCGCTCGGGCGAACGGACGACGCGACGCAGCAAGGGAAACCCGCGCCGATCGAGGAATCGGGCGGTGACGCCGTTGGCAGCAATCATCAGGTTTTCGATCAGCGACTTGGCCCGATTCGGTGCGTCCGGCCGCACGTCCTGCAGCGTGTCGCCGTCGAAGACGTGGTGCACTTCGACCGTTTCGAACTCCAACGCCCCATGATCGTGACGAAGGCGGCTGAGCGTCTGCGCGACCGAGTCCTGGATCCGCAGTTGTTCGTCCATGCCCGGCACGGCGGCAGCCGCGGGCGGCAGAGGTCCCTGACCGGCCAGCCAGGCGCCGACCGCGTTGTACGCCAGCTTCGACTGGTTGCGCACCCGGGCGCGGTAGATGCTCGAGTCCGCGACTTCGCCAGCAGACGAGACGATGAACTCGATCACCACCGACAGCCGATCCTCGCGATCGACGAGGGAGGTGAGATCCGTCGAAAGCCGTTCCGGCAGCATGGGGAAGATGACGGCGGGCGTGTACACCGATGTCGTGTTCAACGCCGCGTGCTGATCGACCGGCGATCCTTGCGGGACCGCGGCGTCCACGTCGGCGATTGCGACCATCAGTTTGACTGCCCCATTCGACGCGGGCGCGGCCACTGACAGCTGATCCAGGTCGCGCGAGTCGTCGTTGTCGATCGAGCACCAGAGCAGCGACCGGAGATCGCGCGTGGCGTTCGCGGGCGCATCGGGCGGTCCATCGAGCGCGCGAACTTCGGCCATGGCCGCGGCTGAAAATGCTGGATCGAGGCCACGCTCGCGCATGGCGGTCACGGCAATAGCGCGCAATCGCTCTCGATCGGACTGAGGTGACATTTTGCGGCAGCTGATCATACAACCGCAAAGAACAAGCCGCCCTGACGGCCAATGCTCGCGGCTATCGCAACGCCGGTCAGAACTGCATCTGGCGGCCGACCGTGAACGGGTCTCCAATCAGCCACCGCCATGTGCCGTCTGGCTGACGGCGGGCGACCTCAATCGCGTACAACGACAGGTCGTGCGGTGAGGACACCTTCCACGGCGTATGCATCAGTGCGATATCGCCGGACCGGATGACCTCTTTGACGGTGAAATCAAAGGTCGTCCTCGTGGCTGCAAAGGGCGCCAACTCCTGCTCCAGCGCGACCCTGCCGTGCCTCAGGTCGCCAGCCTGATTCAGAAAGACCGCGTCCCGGTCATAAAGAGACAGCACGGCGCCGAGGTTGCCCTCGTGCATGTACTGCTTGAAAAGGCGGCAGATCTCTTGCGGGCTTCGTGGTGACATCGGACATCCTCCATGCACTCCAGTGTCCACGTCACGCGCGACGCCGACAATCCGTCAAGAGCAGGATCCGGTGCTTGCGCTTTCGTAGGAGGACGACATCGCCTATCGGAAGGAGATTTATTGCCTGGCTCGGCGAACGAACAGTCAGGCGGCTGAGCCGTTCGGTCCGTCGCCATCATTGCGGTGTGAAACCGTGTCTCGACTCCGCGCGCTCGTCATCGAAGTTCCCGGATCACTGTGTCAAAATCCTCGACCAGCGCATCGATCCGGTCCTGGTGCGTCCTGAAACTGAGCACGCAGACTCGCCCTAAATAGCGCTCGTGCGCCGTGGCGCCGGTCACCATCACGCGCCCCCGCGCGGTCGTGCGTTCCATCAGCGCCTGCGTCATCGCATTCTCAACGTCCAGCGACGCACCGGGACGCGTGACGTGGAACGCAAACAGCGACAGCTCAGGCTCTGCATCCATCACGATTCCCGGCAGGCTGGCGACACGACGCGCGGCGTCGACGGCCAGCGCGCGCTTTTCGGCGATCGCGGCGCGAAACGACTGCGTTCCGAAGAGTTTCATCGTCAGCCATACCCGCAGACCTGGATATCCGCGCGACAGCTCAGGGCTGTGCTGGCTCGGATCGTAGAACTCGTCCGGGTGAGGCGTGGCTGGCAGGTAGGCGGCCGTCGCTTCGTGTGCGGCGCGGAGCGCTGTGCCGTCGCGAACCAGAAGCGCTCCGGTGCCGTACGGGAGAAACATGCCTTTGTGGGGATCGAGCGTCAGCGAGTCGGCTCGAGGCAATCCTTCGAGCGTGCCGCGGAGCTCGTCGACGAGATAGAAGAACGCCCCGTACGCGCCATCGATATGATGCCAGAGGTGTTCCGACGCACAACAGTCCGCGATGGCGTCTATGGGATCGACCGCTCCCGTGTTCGTGGTGCCCGCGGTCGAAACGACGGCGAACGGCGTCAGGCCGGAGCGGCGGTCATGGGCGATGGCGTCGGCGAGCCGATCGACACGCAGTCGAAATCGGTCGTCGGATTCGACGACGCGCACCCGGTCGGGCATGATGCCCGCCAGCTTGGCGGATTTGAGAATCGAGTGGTGCGCCTGGTCGGAGGTATAGAGGACACCGCGGCGGATGTCCGGGCCGAGAAATCGCTCCCGTGCGCACACGATCGCGTTGAACGTCGCCATCGACCCACCGCTCGTGAACAACCCGCGCGTCTCCCGCGGAAAACCCATCCACTCGCGCAGCCAGTCGAGCGCGTTTGCCTCGAGCTGAACCAGCGCCGGCGCCGCCTGCCACACGCCCGTGAACCGATTCGTTACGTCGGCGATGAAGCCGGCGAGCGCCGCAGGATACAGACCACCGCCGGGGATGAACGCGAGATAACCGGGACCCGGAGCCGTGAACGATCGCGGAATCCACTCGCCGAAGAGGCGATCGAGCAGCGGCTCGATCGGTGCGCCGTGCTCAGGCGCCGGTTCCCGCAGCGATCGGCACAGGTCGCCGACACGTTCCGCGTCCACATCGCCGCAGGCCGGTTGATTCGGCAGCGTCGCGATGTGATCGATGCAGCGCGTCATGACGGCCTCGGCCATCGAGCGCATCTGTGTGGTCGTAAACTCGAGGTCGACAGGTGGTCGGGTCATTTCTCTCGCTTCAAAAGAAAGCCACAGAGATTCAGAGACACCGGGAAGAGCAATCGAAAAGTCGCTGGTTCGACGGGCGTCGAACCGTTCTCCTC
>JBKPDW010000046.1:0-22486 GCA_046728115.1 Acidobacteriota bacterium
CTCCTCGGTCACCTGATGGCCCATCTCGCTCAGAAGCACTGCGGTGTTCTGCACGGCACGAGCCACTTCGGGATCGACATTCACGCCCATCAGCGGCTTCACCGACCAGCCGATTTTCAGAGCCGGCGGCCGCTGGCGCGCCAGCGATGAGTACGGTTCCCCAGGTTTTGGAATCAGAAACGGATCGCCCGGCTGAGGAACGGCGAGGCAATCGAGCATAGCCGCTGCATCGCGAACCGTCTTGGTCTGCACGAAATTCATGCCGAGGCCGTAGCCGTTCTCGTCCATCGACGGGCCGTACGACACGCGCCCGCGTGACGGCTTGAGGCCGACGCCACCACAGAAGCTGGCGGGAATGCGAATCGATCCAGCGATGTCGGTGCCATGCGCGATCGGCACGATGCCCGCGACGACGGCCGCCGTGCCGCCTCCAGTCGAGCCGCCTGCCGAGTACCCCTGCTTCCACGGCGTCGACGTATTACCAAAGAGCACGCTCTCGGTTGTGCCCGCCATCGAATACTCGGGCGTGGCGGATCGGCCGAGAATGTTGAGGCCCGACGCTTTGAACAGTTCGCACAGATACGTGTCCTGCTGCGCGATCATGCCGCGGCACAACCGGCTGCCCCATTCGATGCGGCGGCCCGCTTCCTGGCCAAAGACGTCCTTGATGAGGAACGGCACGCCGCGGAACGGGCCGTGGCCGAGCGTGCGCTCGTCCAGATCCTCGATGCGATCGGGATAGGTCTCGACGACCGCGTTCACCGTGGGATTGATCGCCTCGATCGCGCGAGCCGCCGTTCCGGCCAGCTCTGACGGAGATACTTCCTTCGTCGCGATCAGTTCTGCCAGACCGACGGCGTCGTATCGCCCGTATTCATGAAGATGCACGGGCAGGATGATACATCGTGCTCGACGCGAGGATTTCGTCCACGGCCGCAACGGCGGTATCGAGCTCTTCGTCTTTCGTGTAGAAGTGTGGCGACATGCGCACGCCGGCTTTTGGCCGCCAATCCACGAGGATGTCGCGCGCGAGGAGCTTGTCGCAGACCGACTGCGAGTCGGGCATGTCGAGACTGACCGTGCCGCCGCGGCGATCCGGATCGCGCGGAGTATTCACCGGCCAGCCGCGTGCGTCGGCCAGCTCGATCAGCCGCGCGGTCTGGCGGCGGGACTTGTCGCGGATCTGCTGCACGCCGACTTCGCGCACGATGCGGAGACCCGGTTGGGCGGCGTAGAGCGCCGCGACGTTGGGCGTGCCGTTCATGAACCGATACGGCGGATCGGCATATCGCGTCGGACCGATCTCGAAGGCGAACGGCTCCTCGTGCGCGGTCCAGCCGGTGAACGACGGCTGCAGCGCACGACCGAGATCGGGCCTGACATAGAAATACGCCGTTCCGGGTCCACCGCACAGCCATTTCAGGACGCCGCCGCACGCGAAATCGACGTCCAAAGACTGAACATCCACCGGCACGCTGCCGAGCGACTGAAACGTGTCCAGAATCACGTGCGCGCCCACCCGGTGTGCGCGATCCACGATGGCCTTGGCGTCCTGAATGAACGAGCTGCGAAAAATCACGTGGGACACCGGAACGAGCAGCGTCTCCTCGTCGATCGCAGCCAACAGCCGCTCGGTGTTCACGTGCACCGAGTCGTCGTTGCGGACCATGTGGACGCGGGCGCCCCGCGCGCGCTGCGCTTCCCAGAAATACATCACGGAGGGAAAGTTCAGGTCTGTGTAGACGACCTTGTTGCGGCGGCCGCTGAAATCGAAGCACGACGCGACGACAGCCTGACACTGCGTCACGTTCTGGTGGAGCGACACGCTGGCGGGCGCGGCGTTCATGAGCTCAGCGATCTGATCGCCCACTTCGTGCGCCAGCATCCACCATCGATCCGCCCACGCGCGCACCCCACGCGTGGCCCAGGCGTTCGTGTACTCCTGCATGGCGCCGGCGACGCCGCGCGGCATCGCGCCAAGCGAGTTCGAGATCAGATACGTCGTCGTCTCGAGGATGGGAAATTCAGGGCGGTAACGAAGGAGAGGGTCTGACATCCAGCGATTTTAACGTCGGTGCACCGTTCGAGGTTCGCTGTTCGTGTCGAGATTCATCGTCAATCTTTCTTCGCCGATCGTGTCATCCAATACGCTGCCGTCAGGACCAGTAAGTACGGCCCACCACTGACGATCGTGATGCGCGACTGCTCCACCCACCACGTCGAGCCGATCGCTGCGACCAGCGCGATGAATCCGGCCTTCGACGCCATGGCGCCGCCCGGCGAACGCAGTGGCAAGCGCGCATTTTCAGCCGGGGACAGACGCGATCGGAAGCGCACGTGCGCGGCGAGCGCCACCCACCACGCGAGCATTCCTCCAAATAACGAGGCGCCAATGATGTACAAATATGCTGCTTCCGGCGCGAATTTCTGTGCCACCACGGCGAGGAGCACTCCCGTCGCAGACGCCGCAACGGCATTCCGCGGCGATCCCGCCGCCGTCAGGCGGCCCAGGGCCGCCGGGGCGTGGCCACCACGCGCAAGCGAAAACAGAATTCGCGCCGCCACGTAGAGGTTCGCATTCGCTCCCGACAGCGCGGCTGTCAGCACGACGATGTTCATCAGGGTCGACGCGGCAGGGATACCAGCTACTTCGAAGACGGTGACGAAGGGACTCTGCCGGACCCCAGCCGCCTGCCACGGCATCACGCCGACCAGCACCGCCACGGCGCCGACGTACACGAACAGCAGCAAGACGAACATGATCCGCGTGGCGCGCGGGATCTCGCCGGTCTCGCGAGCTTCGCCCGACGAGATCGCGACCATTTCGATTCCGAGAAAACTGAAGAGCGCGAACGATATCGCCTTCAGTGGCCCCAGGCCACCGTTTGGAAAGAATCCCCCGGATGCCGTGTACTGCGCGGGCACCCGTCCACCGCTCAGTAGAACGGCACCGACGACGATGAACAGCGCGATCGTCGCCACCTTCACCATCGCGAACCAGTACTCGAACCGGCCGTAATCGCCCACTTGACGGAGGTTCACCGCCAGGAGCGATGCCGCGAATATCGTGATCCAGACGACGGCGGAGACGTTGGGAAACCAGAACGACGTGTAGGTGGCCGCGGCTACGAGTTCGGCCGCAACCGCAATCACGACGGCAAACCAGTAGCCGTACCGCGCGACGAAACCGGCCCACGGGTTGAGGTACAGCTCGGCGTAGACGCCAAAGGACCCGGCGGCTGGATGGACGCTCGCCATCTCGCCGAGCGCCATCGTCACGGTCCACGCGATCAACGCGCCGAGGATGTAGGTGAGGACGACTGCGGGGCCTGCGATTTGGACTGCGGCGCCGGAGCCGAGCAAAAGACCGGTGCCAATCGATCCGCCGACGGCGACCATCGCCATCTGACCGGCGGAGAGCTGAGTGCGAAGTCCAGTTTCGCGCGTGTCAGCGGTTTCGGTCGTCGACGACATGACGGTGCCATATCATGCCGCACGACCGGGCATGCGTATCGACAATCATCGCGACGGCGCTCGGAGCTTGAGCGAGCCTAGCAGGGAATCCGCGACCTCTGTTCGCATCGGTGACGTCCGCGGAGGAGCCTTACGAAAACGGAATGCTCCACCACGGGGTCGCAGAGGCAGCCGATCGGTGAGCACGCGTCGACCAACGTCACGGTACGCGACCCGCTACATGCGGCGCGCGGCCTCTCACCGGGCGGTCCGCGTCATCCTGTATTCAGCGATGATCTTCAAGTAGTCCGCGTCAGTCGTCTTCGCGCTGGCGCTGAGTCCGCTCAGGACCCGGCGAGCTACGCGCCGTTCAACCGAATCTTCGGCTTTCCTGGAGGCGTCCGACAAACTCTTCCAGCGGCGAGCGAGATCGGCCAGCACTTCACGCCGGTCCTCGCCCGTCGCAAGTTTCCCCTCAGCCGTCCAGACGTCCTGGAGCAGCCGCTCTTCACGCGCGTCTTCATCCTGGTCCTGCTTCAGAGCCGCGCGCACAGCTTTGTCGCGGCCGAGCTCTGCTGCGCGAGCAGCGACCGCGTGCACGTCTTTCAATCCGTCGAAGTCTTCGGCGATTCCCTTCAGCGCAAGGTAGGTCGCTTTGTGGGCGGCACCTTCGTGAATCGCGCCTGCGCGCTTTTGATAGATGCGGTCGATCTCATCGCCGTCTCGCGGCTTCAGACCGCCTTTCATGGCCTGCAGTTCCATCCACTCCACGGCCTCGACTGCGAGCTCGCTCGACAGCCACACGTGTCCGCCCTCGAAGATCGCCAGGCGGTGCGGCGATGTCAACGCCTCAGCGAGCCGCCGCATTTCCAGGTGATTGAAGTCCTCTGTTCCTGCAGTCGCGAAAACGGGAAACGGCACCGTTTTTCGCGTCCTGTCATCCGGGTAACCGGCGCTCGAAGCGATGATGCCGGCGACGTGTCCCTGCGATCCGAGCGCAAGCGAAAAGGCAACGCGCGCCCCGCCGGACATGCCGGCCACGTAGACGCGCCTCTCGTCGACGCGAAAGCGCGACATCACGTCGTTGGTCAGCGTCGCGACCGCCTTGCCGACCTCCGGTGAGGCGTTCCGCGAGTTGTTGGAGCCGGCAACGATGTAGCCGTATTGCTCGGCGGCGGCCTGATAACGCTCGACGGGCGTGCGGCCACGCGCGCCGGGATCGAAGGCAAAGATCACCGGCCATGCTTGATCCGGCGTGTACCCTTGCGGCAGGTAGAGCGCGTAGCTTTGCGACGGATCCGCTGCGCACTTGACGTCGCCGATGATGGCGCCGGTCGGGAAATCTGTGGCGACTATGGACGCCAGAGCAACGAGCCAGCTCGGGAACACCATGCGCGCCATTCTGAAGCAACCAGGCGCAATAATCACCAGTCACAGGGGTGAGGCTGGTATCAGTATGGCAACATACAGCATGAGACTGTCTAACGAGTGTCGAGTCCTCAGTGTCCTCCTGGTGGAGCGCCGGATGTGCAACTGCTCTCAGGGGTTTGAGGCCATCAATGAAGAAAGTGACCTTCACATTCGACGATGAGACGGTGGCGACCATCCGGAGGGCAGCCGCCCGCGAACAGCGGCCACAGAGCGCCATCGTCCGCGACGCCATCGCAGCATACCCCTCCGGACGCCAGAGGCTCACCTCGGCAGAACGCGATCGAATGCTGAAGATCCTGCGCGAATACGCCGCGTCGATGCCGCGGGGAGCTTCTACGGTCGCCGTCGATCGCGAGCGGCGCGGCCTGCGCAGCTCGCGGCAGGCTGCCGGCCGACGTCGCGCCGAACGTCTCGCGCGGTTCCACCGCGGCCGATAATTCACCTGGATACGTCAGTGCTGATCGATGCGTTCGTGGCGCCTGGCCGGCGGCTCTTCGATGTCGAGCGGGCCATCGCCGACGGCGAACCGCTCGCGTGCTGCACCGTCGTCCTCTATGAATGGCTCCGAGGGCCGCGGACGGCTGCCGAACTGCTGGTGCAGTCGCGTTTGCTGCCGACCACGTCCGCCATTCCATTCGGCGAGGACGAGGCACAGCTGGCGTCGAGCCTGTACCGAAGGGTCCCGCGGCCTCGCGAACACGAAATCGATCTGATGATCGCAGCGTGCGCGATCGCTCACGAAGCGAGTCTTTGGACGTTGAATCCAGACGACTTCAAGAACGTGCCGAATCTCGTGCTGTACCGCGCCTGACCCGCCCGGCAACACATCGCGATCACTTCGGAAAGATCAGTGGAAGCACCGCGTCGGTGGTGTAGACGCAGCGATCGTTGTGCCCGCACTCGGGCACGATCTGGATCGCGTGCTTCGCTCCGAGCTGCTCGTTGATGAACTTCACGAATGCCTCGCCGCGAGCACGGCGGGTGGCGCCTTGCGCCATGGCCGGACACGACGAATCGAAGCCTCCCAGCGGCAGCGTGTCCACCTGACCCAGCAGGTACGTCGTCGGGCGCGAGACGAGCTGCTTCTCGAGCTGATCGTCGCTCGTCTTCACCGTGTAACCGGTGGTGCGATTCTGCAATCCCGCCGGCCAGCGGTCGTAGTTCTGGCACGCGCCCGCGTCGAACGGACCGTACTTGAAATTCGTGTGCGGCTTTTCCGTTTCCCAAGCGCCCTTCGCGTTGTCCGGCGCCGCGTCGTCTGTCGGCAGCGGACGCGTCGACGCGGGCCATGCGTAGCTCGAGGGATTCGCGACCACGTAGGTCACCGGAACGCCGAGCGTTTCGTGCACGCGGTTCGCCATCTGATATCGCGCTACGAACTGACCGCCCGCGGAATGCCCGGCCACCACAATCGCCTTGAGATTGGGAAATGCCTGTCGCTTCGCAAGCTTGCGCAGGAGCTCGTCCACGAAATCGAACGACGTCAGATCGGGATGACTGGGCGATGTGCCACCGGACCGCCAGCTGTCGCCGGTGCAGCTCCAGCTCACTTCGTTGGTGTCCAGCTTATCCGTGCAGTTCCGATCGTTCGAGGCGATGCGCGGCGAAATGACGACGGTATCCTCGATCGCCCCGGCGAGGAACGCGGCCGCCGTCGCGGTCGAGAAGTAGTGATCGGCGTTGCGGTTCGTGCCGTGCACCATGATGAGCGCACGGCGGATCTGATCGTTGCGGGCATCGAGCGGGTACGTGCGGTAGATCAGCGACCGGGCGGGTCCTCCGCGGAGCTCCACCCATTCGGTACAGGACGCCATCGCCGTCACGCACGGCGCGCCCGGCGCCGCCGCCACGCGCCCGCGATCGGATCCGGCGAACAGCACAGCCGCGCAGAGCGCGATGAGCTTCAAGGATTTCATGCGCTGACGATAACCGAACTGCCCGCGGAAATCACGTGGTTCGCATCAGTGCGGCGCAGCAACAGGTGGCGGACTCACCTCGCACATGCGGCTCGATTGCATTGACGACAGGGCATAGTGAGAATTGTGCAAGCGTGCGCCGCCGCGTCTCAGAATCTGTGGTTTCGTTCCTGTGGCTGTCGCTGACGGTTCTCGCGATCGCCGTCGTCGTGTCGCCGTGGGGCAACTATCCGATCAACGACGATTGGCAGTACGCGCGAATCGCAAAGCGTCTGGCCGAAACTGGTCGATTCGTCGTCGATGTCGATGTCGCACCGTCACTGGTCGCCCAGATCTGGTTGTCGGCGCCGTTCGTGAAGCTGTTCGGCTTCAGTCACACGCTCCTTCGCGTCATGACGATCGCGGTCGCGATCGTGCTGTTGTGGATCATCGATCGGATTCTGCAATGCGCGGGCGCGGCTCGAAGCATTCGCGTGCTGGCCCTGGCGCTCGTCGTGGCCAACCCGATTTTTCTTCACGTTGCCTTCTCGTACATGACGGAGCCGTACGGGTACATGTTGGCGTTCGCTGGTGCGATGGTCTGGCTGAAAGACCGCGCACGACGCGACCGCACCGGCGCACCGTTCATCGGCTGGCGCGCGGCATTGATCGCCGCCACGCTCATCGGCGGCAGCTTCTGGATCCGTCAATTCTGCGCCGCCGTATTTCCTGCGCTCGCGGCCGCAAGCGTACTCCGGACCGCGATCGACGGCAGCCGGTCCACGCTTCGGCGCAGCGCGCCGGTTCTTGCCGCTGCAACAGCATGGTTCAGCGTCGTGGTAATGGCGTACTTTCTGTGGGCGAAGCTCTCGGGCAATTACCGTCCGGCGTTCGGAGGCCAGATCCGATCGCTCGTGCATTTCGATCGCGATCTGCTTGCGATTTCGGCTTTCGAACTCGCCACGTATCTGACGGCGTTCCTGTTTCCATTTCTGCTGCTCGAGCGCTGGCGAACGACGCGCTGGTCACGCTTCGCCGTCATCGCGGTCCTCCTCGCGATTTTCGTGTATGCGGCACGCATGCGGCAGCCGCAGCATGCGGCGTTTCATCACCACGTGCGCTTTCCCTTTGCTGCCAACGTCGTCCACGACACGGGCGTCGGCCCGATCACGCTGACCGGCACCTATTTCAACCCGTCGGCGCCGCGACCGCATTGGCCGCCTTCGACATGGTCCGTGATCCAATGGCTGATCGTCGGGGGACTGCTCGCCTGGGCGCGGCTTGCGCTGCGCAGTCCCGGCGAGCCCCGGTGTTCGAGCATGGCCGCTGAAGTGCGCGATTTCGGTCTGCTGCTCGCGGCCGGCTCATTTCTCCTCTACACGCAGGCATTTCAGTGGCAGGCTCTCGATCGGTATTACCTGCCATGCGTGTTGGGTGCGGTCATCGGGCTGGGCGCTCGCGCCACGGCGCTGCCGGTTCCTGTGCAGCCATGGCCCATGCTCGCGGCGGCGCTGCCAATGGCGTGGTTCGCCGTAGCCGGCGTACACGATTATTTCCGTTGGAACGACGCTCGTTGGGCTGCAGTGGCGCTGGCCGCTGCCGACGGCGCGCGTCCCGAGCTGCTCGACGGGGGCTACGAGGTCAACGGCTGGCTGAATTACGACGCGACGATGGAGCATGTGCGTCCGGCGGGATGTCACGGCGAGTGCCGATGTCCTCCGGTCGCATTTTTCTGCACCGACGACTCGTATGCGATTTCGATGGGACTGCCGCCGGGACGAAGTCCGATTGCAGAGCTGCCGGTGTCGTGGTGGCTGGCCAACGGACCGAACATCGTGGTCTCGCGTCGTTGACCTCGTCAGAGGCCGCGGCGAAGTGAGCCGCGACTCGCCGCCGATCTACTCCTCGTCGGGCAGCAGCGCTTCCGCGGCGCCGATGCGGAATGTCGCTGACGCGAACGGCACCCGCACGAATCCGTCGTTCAACTGCACGATCCGCTCGGAACCGGGCTGGAAGATATCCTTGATGACTTCGTGGCGCTCCTCGACCGTTCCGTCCGCGCGACGATACGTCGTGAAATACAGAAGATCGCGGTAGGCGACGCGTGGATTCGTGTTGCGGATCGAGACCGTCCAGTCCGTGGACCCGCGGAAACCGACGCGGTAGCCGAGCGTGCTCGTGACGATGTCCTGCAGCGGATTGTAGGGCCTCGACGGATCCTGCAGCGACAGCGGACCGCCGTCGATCGCAAACGGCCGCCGATGCGCGAACATCTCGGGTTGCTTGAGACGGATCGCGTTGGCGACGGGCGCCCGGTTCTTGTACAGCGACTTCTCCGGAATCTGGGCCCACGCCAACCCCGCGTGAAATGCGATGCTGAGGATCAGGAGCACGGCTGCGACGCGTCTGGTACGCCCTGAATCGACAAACGACCAGCAATACGCTGCGAAGGCGAACGCCACGGGCGCCAGCACGTAGAAGGCATGCGCCTGCGGCGGCTCGATCACGAACCAGTAGCTCGCATACACCAGCATGACGCAACCGACCACCAGGCACCGGATTGCCAGCCACGACCTGCTGCCATCGCGCTTCCTGAATAACTGCACCGCAAACCACAACGGCTGGATCGTGCCAGCGAGCCAGACGGCGGCTCCCAGCGGCGCCAGCCAGAGATGACGTTCGAAAAACGCCAGGCGCTTCGCTCCGTCCGTGCCGATGAAACGGTTGACCTCGAGACTGACGAACGACAGCAAGCGAGCGAGCGTCGTCACGAGGATCCACGGGCTCACGAAATGGACGTGCAGATTGCGCAGCGTCCCGCCGCCGCCAGCGCTCAATCCGTATTTCAACCACGTCGGGACGAGCAGCGAACCAACAAGGGCGGCGCCGGCCACGAACGCGACGCCGTTCACCATCAGACGACGGCCGCCAGCGCGGCGCCCGCTGATCCACGCTACGGCTGCCAGGGGCGCCAGTAGCGGCCACGACATGTGGATCTGCATCAGCCATGCAATGGCTGCACCCATCATCGCGTGCGCCGTTGGTGGTGATACGACGTTGAGACGAAAGATCGGAATCGCCTCGAAGAAGCCGATGAAGAAGACCAGCGACGCCGGCAGGACGTACGACGGGTTGATGACGTTGGTCGAAAATTGAATCGTCCACGGCGTCGTGAGCAACCAGCCCCAGATCAGCCATCGAGGCGATCGGGGAAACCGGACCGACAAATACCACGCGAAGGCCGCAAGCGCGCCCGTCGACAACAGATTGAGCATCACGACCGGCGCTTCCGGTATCGGCACTGTCCGCAGCGGAAGGGCGACCAGGATCGGCAGCAACGCGCCCGGGATCTCGCTCTCCGTCCACACCACGTCGGCGCCGAAGTAGGGCCACGCGCCGGTCGCATAGGCGCGCAGGCCCAGGAGGAACACCTGCGTTTGGTCTTCGAAAAAGAAGTCGCTCGACAATCCGAAGAAGAGCCGGAACGCGAATGCACTCGCCAGCGCCATCCACCACCACGTGCGCGCGGCACGCGGAGGTGCGGCCGATGGGACGTCGGTCATCAAAGGCGGTTCACTGGCACCGCATTGTATCTATGCTCACGGGAGGGTTGGCGCGCAGGGATCTCAGCGAGGCTTTCCGGTACTGTCTGCCGGACGAAAAGCTGAACGTGCCCGAGATGCGGCGTAACCGCCTCGAACGGAACGAATTGATGAGGTCTTTCTGCGCTCAAGCCCCGGCATTCCTTTCTGGAACATCACGAAAGCGCTCGCCGCCCAAGGGCAAACCGGAACCAACATCTACTATTCTGACGACTCGCGCTTGAACGAGAGCGGCTAAGCAGTTGTCGTGAAGACGCTGGAGTCGTTTCTGAGATAATCTGGATGAAGCTCAGCCTCGCGCTGGCCGATACTACACATGATGTGGAATAGACCGTGGCGGCCATTCGAAAGGCCATGGTCAAAGCAGGATCGCAGTAGGGCCGTATGAAACCGAACGAACCGTCGTTTCTGAAACACCTTTCGGAGCCGTCTCTCAAACGCCCTGCGGGGCCGTCGTTTCCCGCCGATCCGCTCGTCGACCTGAGCAGGCCGGGCGTCATCGCGGCGCTGCTTGCCGCGATCATCGGGATGGGGTTGGGCGGCTATAGCCTGTACACCATCAAGCCGGCGATGACAGTAAAGCTGCCGTCTTCTTCGTCCGGCGCGCCGGGCGAGACGGCACCATCAGGGACGACTGCAGAAAAACCGGCTGCTAACGGCACGAAAAAGGGGCTGGCTGCGTCAAACGGTGCAGTGGCGGGTAAATCCGCGAGGCGTACATCATCGCCAGCCGCCACGCCGACAGAAACGCCCGCGCCGGCCGTGCCGGCCCGCCCCCGCACGCGGCCTGCATCTGCGTCGAGAACGTCCACGGCTTCGACGCCGCCTGCCGCCCCCGGCCCTGCGAGTCCACCGCAAATCAGCGAGCAAATCAACGTGGACGCGTCGATCTACAGCAGCCGCGACAAAGACGTGACGCCGCCGATTCCGATTCTCCCGCAGCGGCTCGGCGCGCTGCCGCCCGGCCTGCGACTCCAGGACAAGATGATGATCGAGGTCGTGCTGGACGAGGACGGCAACGTCGAAAGCGCCAAGACGGTGGACCCACCGCAAAACCTCGGCGACGCTGTTGTCGTGACCATGAGTCTCAGCGCGGTGAAGTCGTGGCACTTTCGCCCCGCGCTGAAGGACGGACGACCAGTCAAGTATCGTCAACAGATCCCCGTCACGCTGCGCTGACGACGCTACTGCTGTGAGGGAATCGAACCGCGAGCCCGCCCGGCACGGGGCAGGTCCGGCTCCGATTCCGTCGTTGACAGGTGGCCGCGCCGCGCCATAGGCTCAACCCACATGTCCAGGTCCTTTCTCTTCTGGGGTTTCAAATCGTCGCACGAGGTCCTGCACAACAGTCTTGGAGCCCTCGAGCGCAAGATCCTCTCTCACTGTTGGCAACGCAACGACTTGACGGTTCGCGACCTATGCGGTCTTCTGAGCTCCGCGGTTGCGTACACGACAGTGATGACCACGATGGATCGGCTGTTCAAGAAGGGGCTGCTGTCGCGCCGCAAGATCGGGCGCGCGTTCTTGTACAGTCCGACCGCGACTCGCGAGGAGCTCGAGGGGGCCGTGGCGACGGAGTTGGTTTACAGCCTCCTCGACCGCGAGGGCGAGCCTCTGCCGATTCTGTCATCGCTCGTCGACGCGGTTTCGGAGCACGATCGAGCGCTGCTCGACGATCTGGAGCGGCTCGTTCGCGAAAAACGGCGCGCGCTCGAAGGGAATCCGGTCAAATGAGGTCGCTGACCGTCTCGGGCTACGCGCTCCACGGGACGACGCTGGCGCTCGCCGCGTTCTTCATCGTCAACGTGCTGGTCAGTGCGGCTCTTGCCGTCGCCGCCACACGGCTGACCAGAAGATCGACGAGCACCTCGGCCAACGTCTGGTTCGCGCTGCGCTTGCTGCCGGCGGCGGCATCCGCGACGTTTGTGCTCGGCCTGTTCCTGCCGTCGTACTGGATGTACGAACCGCTCGAGTCGGGCGAGGGATTCGACCTCACGCTGACGATATGTGCGGGGGCGGCGATCGCGATCCTCGCCCTCTCGTGCGCGCGAGGAGCGTCGGCCTGGGTCCACGCTGCACGTCGCACCCGCGCATGGATGCGGACTGCGCGGCCGCTGCAGTTGGACGGCGCCAGCGTACCCGCTTACGAGATCGCCGCAGAAGCGCCCGTCATGGCGATCGTTGGCATCCTGCGTTCGCGTCTGCTCGTCACGCGCGGGCTCGTGGCCGCGCTGACCCCCGAAGAGCTCAGCGCCAGTGTCGCGCACGAGATGTCGCACTCGCGCGGGCGCGATAATCTCAAGCGGCTCCTGATGCGAGCGGCGCCGGACGTTTTCAACGCAAGCGCCGCAGCAGGTGCGATCGAACAACTGTGGGCTGCGTCGGCGGAACATCGAGCGGACAATCTGGCAAGCGGCATCGATCCGACGCGGCGATGTGCGCTTGCGTCGGCGCTGGTGAAGGTCGCGCGGTTGAGGCCTGCTCGTACGCCAATGGCGGAGCCGATCAGCACGCTCGTCGGCGGCGGCGACATCGCGTCGCGCGTGCACCGGCTGCTGGGCGAGCCGACCGAGACAGTGCCCTCCACCAATGCTGCGTCGTGGATCGCATCGGCCGCCGTGCTGGCCGCGACTGCCGTGCTGTATACGTCGGTAATCCGGGCCGTACACGAAATCACGGAAATCCTGGTCAGAGCTCTTCCGTAGCGCCCGCCAAAAAGCCTCTCGCTATGTTCGCGCACCGAGCCGCGAACCAATTGACGGCGCCATCCGCCCAGGTACACCATCATCCAGCAGCAGGCTCGCATGACGTGGATGTTTCCGTCGCTCGAGAGCATGCGCCAGGATCTGCGGTTTGCCGTGCGGACGCTGCGCCGATCGCCCGGCTTCATGATTATCGCGGTCCTGGCCCTCGCGATTGGCATCGGCGCCAACACCGCTATCTTCAGCCTCGTTGATGCGGTGCGGGCGCGGGCGCTGCCCTATCGCGATCCCGAACGGCTCGTGCAACTCTGGGGCAACGTGCTGCGCGCACGTGTGGAACGTCGCGGCGCGTCGTACCCCGATTATGTGGACTGGCGCGCGCAGGCCACCAGTTTCGAAGACATGGCCGCGTTCACAAACATCACCGCTACGCTCTTTGCGGCGGATGAGCCCGAACGCATCACCGCTGAACTCGTCACGCCGGCGTACTTCTCGATCCTCGACATCGCTGCCGCTCGAGGCCGGACGATCCGCCCCGACGAAGATATTGTCGGCAATCCCGCCAACGTCGTCGTCTTGAGCGACGGACTGTGGAAACGCCGTTTCGGCTCCGATCCCGACGTGATCGACAAGGCGATCAAGGTCAACACCCGGACGGTGACCGTGATCGGCATCATGCCGGAAGGGTTCAAGGGACTGACCGACGCCGCTGAATTGTGGGCGCCGTTTTCGTTCATGGGCTCGGCGGCAGAAATGGCCGAGCGCGGCAGCCGGGGGTTCGTAGCGGTCGCTCGACTGAAACCGGGCGTCGGCCTGTCCGCTGCGCAGAGCGAGATGGACGCCATCTCGCATCGGCTCGAAATCGCCTATCCGCAAACGAACGAGAAGCGTGGTGTCGAGGTCAGTCCGCTCGATGTCGAAGTATTCGGGACTCTGCGGCCTGCACTGTTGACGCTGATGGCGGCGGTGGCGTTCGTGCTGCTGATCGCCTGCGCGAACGTGGCGAACCTGTTGATCACCCGATCGGAAGGCCGTCGCCGTGAGATGGCGGTCCGCACGGCACTCGGCGCCGGTCGGGGACGCCTCCTGCGTCAGCTGATCACCGAGGGTTGTGTGCTCACGTTCATCGGCGCAGCGGCAGGCCTGCTGCTTGCGCGCGCGACGATCGCACTGCTGTTAGCGTCGGCGCCCGTGACGTTTCCGAGCTTCCTCGCGCCGGGCCTCGACATCCGCGTTGCGCTGTTCACGGTCGGCGTGTCCGTTGCCTGTGGACTCCTCGTGGGGCTCGCGCCGGGACTGCAGTCGCGAGCCGTCGATTTGAGCAGCGCGCTCAAAGAGGCATCGCGCGGGAGCGACGGACGACGGTCACAGCGCGTACGCAGCTCGCTCGTCCTCGCCGAAGTCTCGCTGGCTGTCATCCTGCTCATCGGAGCCGGGCTGATGATTCGATCCGTGCGCAACCTGATTTCGCTCAATCCCGGATTCAATCCCTCGTCGATGTTGACGTTGCGCGTAAGCATTCCGCGCGCGAATCTGCCGCCTCCGGCTGGCGGGACGCAGACCGGCACTCAGGCCCCAGCCTCCACACCGCCGCCGCTGGTCGTGCAAGGCCGAGCGTTGCTCCAGCGAGTTCGCAATGTGTCGGGCGTGAGGGCGGCGACGTTATCGACCGACCTGCCGCTTGACGGCAACGCCGGCGCGTCGTTCTATGCGGCCGAGGGTCAGCCTGCCGTGAATGCGCAGAACATGCCGCGCGCGTACATCCACCGCGTATCGCCGGACTTCTTCGAGACCCTCGGCATCCCGGTTACACACGGGCGCTCGTTTGCTGAACATGAAATCACGTCGACATCGCCGGCGGTGGTCGTCAGCGAGCAGGTCGTCAAGCGCTTCTGGCCGGGCCAGGATCCCATCGGAAAACGCATCAAGTTCGGCGCGCTGACGTCCAACAATCCCTGGCTGTCGATCGTCGGCGTCGTCGGCGAGGTGAAGTACCGCGGTCTGCCCGAGAATCCGACGAAGGATCCCGACATCTACCTGCCGTTCGTCGATCGCAACACGCAGGTCGCCATCGCCGTTCGCACCGCCGTGGCGCCGGCCTCGATGACGGAGGCAGTGCGCGCCGCCATCCGCGCCGCCGACCCGTCCATCGTCGTGTACGGCGTGAGGACCATGGACGAACTCATGGGCAGCCAGACCGCGCAGTCGCGATTCCTCATGTGGCTGATGGGCGTGTTCGCGGCGATCGCGCTGGCCCTCGCGGTCATCGGCATCTACGGAGTCATGTCCTATCTGGTGGCTCAGCGCACGCGTGAGATCGGCATCCGGCTGGCGCTTGGCGCGGCGGGCAGCGACATTTTGAAGCTCGTCGTCGGCAACGGAGCACGCCTGATCGGCGCGGGCATTGTGATCGGGGCGGTCGCGGCGTACGCACTGCAGCGCCTGGTGTCCACGCTGCTGTTCGGGGTCACGGCCGTGGACGCGGCATCGGGCGTGGCGGTCGCGGTGCTTGCGCTCGTCGCGCTCACCGCGTGCTACGTGCCGGCGATGCGTGCCACGCGCGTCAATCCGCTCAAGGCGTTGCACTACGAATAGCTTGGATTGGTCCGAGCGGCGCAGCGCGCGTCCGGCGCTAGCTCTCCTTCTTCTTCTTCACTACCCGCTTCCGCGCAGGCGCCTTGTTCGGCGCCGGCTCGTTGGTGGCCTGGAGCGTCACCAGCCGCGTGGAGAACGTTCGGCGTCCGTGCTCGTCGAAGTCGATCACCGTGTGGTGCTCGTTGACCTCGACGAGCGTCCCGGCTCCATACGTGGGCTGAACCACGCGGTCGCCTTTTGACCAGCTCTTCATCGCTACCATCGTGGCTCGCGCCGTCCGCCGCCACCGCCACGATTGCCGTATCCGCCGCCGAATCCGCCTTCGGGCTTCGGCCGGGCTTCGTTGACCGTCAGCGGGCGGCCGCCCATCTGATACTGGTTGAATTCCGTCGCGGCTTTCTGCGCTTCCTCGTCGGTCGCCATTTCGACGAACGCGAACCCACGCGCCCGACCCGTCGCCGCGTCGCGCATCACACGGACCGACTCGACGGTTCCGGCCTTGCTGAACAGTTCCTGCAGCTCTGCTTCACCAGTGGTGTACGGAAGGTTCCCTACGTATAGCCTACGACCCATTACGTTCTCCTGATGCTACGCCCGCACGGCTGCCGCACGGGGGACCCACGAAGGTGGCGGCACGTCGGCTCGGCAATCACGTTGAGGGAGCGAGTGGAGGCTCGATCGACTCTTTGCGCGGGCGAAGCAGGCGGGGCTTACCACCAAAGGCCGGTAGTCTACCAACGCGCATCATTCGAGGCAAGCGGCCGTAAGGGTCGGATCCGGGTTTTTCGCAGCCGACATCCAAAGAACTGAAATCGAGCGCGACCCCTATAATCGCGTCGGTGCCTGTCGTCCTTGGCTCGGAACGGCTGCTCGCCGCCACCGCCCTCGACAACTGCCGAGTTGGCGTCGTCTGCAACCCGGCATCGGTCAACCGCGAGCTGCGCCACGTCGTGGACCTGCTTGCCGCGCATCCTAAGGCTGAGCTGGCTGCGATCTTCGGACCGCAGCACGGATTCCGGTCCGACGTGCAGGACAACATGATCGAAACCCGTCACACCCACGACGACGCACGTCGCGTCCCGATCCATTCGCTTTACAGCGAGATGCGGGAGCCAAGTGGCTCCATGCTCGACGGTCTCGACGCGCTCGTGATCGACCTGCAGGACGTCGGCGTTCGCATCTACACCTACATCTACACGATGGCCAACTGTCTCAAGGCCGCGCGCAAGCATGGCCTCAAGGTCTTCGTCTGCGATCGCCCCAATCCGATCGGTGGCATCACGGTCGAAGGGCCGATGCTGGTGGAAGGATTCGAATCGTTCGTTGGGATGTACCCCATCCCGATGCGTCACAGCTTGACGATCGGCGAGATTGCGCGCCTGTTCAACGAGCATTTCGGCATCGGCGCCACACTCGAAGTAATCGCGATGGATGGCTGGCGACGCGACATGTACTGGGACGACACCGGCCTGACGTGGATCATGTCGTCGCCGAACATTCCCACCTTCGATACCACGCTGGTCTATCCAGGCGGCGTTCTCATCGAGGGCACCAACGTGTCCGAAGGCCGTGGCACGACGCGGCCGTTCGAGCTGATTGGCGCGCCGTGGGTCGGCGCCGAGCGTTTCGCCGAGGCGATGAACGATCGTCAGCTGCCCGGCGTGTACTTCCGGCCCGTGGTGTTCGAACCGACTTTTCAGAAACACGCCGGCACGTCGTGCGCAGGTTGCCAGCTCCACGTTCTCGATCGCCGGGTGTTCCGCCCCGTCGAAACCGGCGTGACGCTCATCGAGGCGTTTCGTGCGTGCCGGCCCGACCGGTTCCGCTGGAAGGAGCCGCCGTACGAATACGAGTACGAGAAGATGCCGATCGACTGCCTCGCAGGATCGCCGGCGCTGCGCGAAGGAATCGAAGCCGGCGTGGCCGCGCGCGATCTCGCGGCGTCATGGACGGAAGCGATCAGCGGATTCGCGAGAATCCGAGAGCCCTTTCTGATTTACTGAGAACGCGCTCGTCGGCGCGCCGCACGAGTCTGCTCGGTCTGATTCATGCTTTCGCGTTTTCGTGGCCAGACACCCGTTATCACCCTCGGGTCTTGGCGATCCCTGGCGCCGCGGCCTCCTGCGGGGTGGCGGGCTCGAGATGGTACCTGACCAGGTGCGCTCGCAGCCGTTCGAACGCATCGGTCGGCGTGTTCGCATACTCGAGCAACTCGAGGTCATTCTCCGCGATCGCGCCCCAGTCGGCCATGACCTTCAGGTTGAGCACCTGAGACCAGTAGTCTTCCTGGCCGTACAGGATGACTTGAATTTTCTTCGACAGCTTGTCGGTCTGGACGAGCGTGAGGAACTCGAACAGCTCGTCGCACGTCCCGAAACCGCCAGGAAAGACGATGAGCGCCTTTGCGAGATACGCAAACCAGAACTTGCGCATGAAGAAGTAGTGAAACTCGAATTGCAGCTCCCTCGTGACGTAGGGGTTGGTGCCTTGCTCGAATGGAAGCCGGATGTTGAGTCCGATGGTCTTTCCGCCGGCCTCGCGCGCCCCGCGGTTGGCGGCCTCCATGATGCCCGGACCGCCTCCTGATGTCACGACGAAGCGATGATGGTCGAACTTGAGCGATATGCTCCAGGTTGTCAGCAGACGCGCCAGCTCGCGCGCGTCCTCGTAGTAGCGCGCCCACTCGACGGCCTTCCGCGACTTCGTCAGCTCCGCTTCGAACGTAGAGTCGGCGTTATGCTCGCCTCGCGCGCGCAGCGTGCGAAGCGCCAGCTCGGCCCGCTCCCGACTGTCCACACGCGCCGAACCGAAGAAGACGACGGTATCCTGGATCTGGTGCTCTCTGAAACGCTGGAGCGGTTCCAGGTACTCCGACAGAATCCTAATTGGTCGTGCTTCGTTGCTATCGAGAAAATCCGCGTTCAAATACGCGAGCGGCTGCTGCGACATACCGGCCAATGTACCACCGATGCTAAGATCTCGATCTGACGCAGGCTGCACGCTCCTTCCCGTAAAGACACTGCACTTGCTTCGGCGTGAAGAGCACTGCAGCGTGCTCGGCGTGAAGAGCACTGCAGGGTGCTTGGCGTGAACAGACCCAGGGTGCTGGATGTGAAAAGTCGTGTAGGGTGCTTGCGCGTGACGAGCAGCGTACTCGGTGCGAGCGGCGCCCCAGAGAGGAACCGCCGCATGTTCGTGACGATCGATCGCCGCGCGCTCGTAACCGGCTGCGCCCTGACCGTGCTGGTGACGTTTGGAACCGCCGCCGAGCAGTCGGCCACGCCCCGCGCGCACGCGAAAGCCGCGAAACGTCTGGTCATTGACAACGCAATGGTGATCTACGGCAACGCGAAGCCGCCGTACGGCCCGATGGACATCGTTGTGCAGGACGGGTTGATCACGGACATCCTCCCGTCGGCCGCGACAGCGGCCCTGGCTGCGCGCTCCTCCGCCGAGGCGATCATCGACGCTTCGGGCAAATATGTCATGCCCGGCATCGTCAACGCCCACATGCACTGGCACGAAGAACGCCAGGCCGGCGTCGCGCAGCCGATTCAGTACGAACGCAACCTCTATCTCGCCGCCGGCGTCACGACCGCGCGAGAGGTCGGCGGCGATTTCGACAAGTCCAAGCGCTGGCAGGCTGAAAGCAACGCACACACGATCGTCGCACCCCGTATCCTCGTCTATCCGTTCGTGAGCAAAGGCAGGAGCGGCAAACCTGCCGAAATTCGCGCGTGGATCCGCGACATCAAGCGGCGGGGCGCCGACGGCCTGAAGATCATCGGCATGGATCGCGATCAGCTCGAAGCCATCATGGACGAAGCGCACAAGCTTGGCCTGCCCACGGCCACGCACATCGCAGTCGAGGAAACGACCGCCGCCGATTACATCGAGCTGGGCGTCACCTCGATCGAGCATTTCTACGGTGTGGCCGACGCGGCGCTGAACGGCATCCAGAACTTTCCGCCGGAGATGAACTATTCGAACGAGATTCATCGCTTCGGCCGCGCGGGCGAGCTGTACGCTCAAACGGACCCGGATAAGCTGCACAAGGTCATCGACGCGATGGTGGAGCGTCACGTCGCCTGGGATCCCACCTTTTCGATCTACGAAGCGAGTCGCGACCTCATGCGCGCCCAGAACCAGCCGTGGTTCCGCGATTACCTGCATCCGTCGCTCGAGGAGTACTTCAAGGGCTCGCTCGACAACCACGGTTCCTATTTCATCGGCTGGACCGGCACGCAGGAGGCGCGATGGCACCAGCAGTACCGAATCTGGATGGACGCGGTGCGTGAGTTCGCCCGCAAAGGCGGATTGGTCACCACCGGCGACGATGCGGGGTACATCTATTCGATGTACGGCTTCGGCATTTCACGCGAGCTCGAACTGCACGAGGAAGCCGGCTTTTCTCCGCTCGAAGTGATCGAGCACGCCACCTGGAACGGCGCCAGGCTCATCGGGATGGAGGACCGGCTTGGCAAAGTCCGCGAAGGCTTCATCGCGGATCTCCTCGTCGTCAACGGCAATCCGCTCGAGAATTTGAAGCTGCTCAACCCGTACGGCACCGACGTGATGCTGCTGAACGATGCCGTCACGCCGAACAACGCGCCGATCGGACCGAACGACAAGGTGCAGAATGCACACGGCGGCGGCATCGAATGGACCATCAAGGACGGGATTCCCTATCACGTGCCGACGCTGATGAACGAAGTGAAAGAGATGGTGTCGCGCGCCCGGGCCGAGCGCGTGCGAACGACGGCTGGAGAGTGAAGCGCACAAAGGCAGTTCAGATTTCAGAGTTCAGATTGAATTTCAGATTGAAGACTTGACGAGGTGAGCTCACAAGTCGCTCGCGAGTGGAGGCGCCGATGCTCATTCTGCTTCTCTTCGCACTGTCGACCTCGTCGCAGCAACACGACTCCCACGCCCTGCAGATCGCGAAACCCGCGATGCTCATGCCGGGCATGGGGCGGCTCAACCACCCGATCGCAACGAAGAGCGCCGAAGCCCAGCGCTTCTTCAATCAGGGCCTGACACTCATCTACGCCTTCAATCACGACGAAGCGATCCGGTCCTTCAAACGCGCGGCGGAGCTCGATCCTGCGTCTCCGATGCCGCACTGGGGTATCGCGCTCGCGCTCGGTCCCAACATCAACCTCGACGTCGATCCGGAACGCGAGAAAGCCGCGTACGACGAGGCGCAGCTCGCGAAAAGGCTGTCGGCCAACGCACCCGCGGCCGAACGGGCATACATCGACGCACTGGTCAGGCGCTACTCGAACGATCCGAAGGCCGACTTGAAGACGCTGGCGATGGACTACAAGGACGCCATGCGCGACGTGATCCGTCAGTACCCGAACGATCTCGACGCCGCGGCGCTGTACGCCGAGAGCCTCATGGACCTGCATCCGTGGCAGCTGTGGTCCAGCGACGGCAAACCGACTGAAGGCACGGAAGAAATCGTCTCCGTGCTCGAATCGGTCCTCAAGCGCGATCCGATGCACATCGGCGCGAATCATTACTACATTCACGCGGTTGAAGCCTCGAAGACGCCGGATCGGGCGCTGCCGAGCGCGAGGCGCCTCGAGACACTCGTGCCCGCGGCCGGCCACCTAATCCACATGCCGGCGCACATCTACATGCGCACCGGCAACTACGACGGGGCGGTCGCGGCCAACGAGAAGGCTGCGGATGTCGATCGCAAGTACATCGCCGAGACGAAAGCCGAAGGCGTGTACCCGGCGATGTACTTCAACCACAACCTCGACTTCCTGGCGTCCGCGGCGATGATGTCCGGCCAATTCGAGAAGGCGAGCGCCGCGGCCGACGAGCTCGTCAGGAACGTGCTGCCGGCCGTCTCGCAAATGCCGATGATCGAACCGTTCGGCGCGAAGAAGCTCTACGTGCTCCTGCGTTTCGCTCGATGGGACGACGTGATGAAGCTGCAGGCGCCGGATTCGAAGATGGCGATCTTGAGCTCGCTGTGGCATTTCGGCCGCGGCATCGCCCAGGCGGCGCGCGGGAATGCCGCCGACGCAGAGCGTGAACGGACCGCGTACCGCGACGCGCAGAAGGCCGTCCCGCCCGACTACGACTGGAACACCAACAAAGCGTTAAACATGTTTGCGGTGAGCGATGCCGTCCTCGATGCCTGGATCGCGCGCGCCCGGGGCGACGACAGCGCGGCGATCGACGCGTGGCGATCCGCGGTGCTCGCCGAAGACATGCTCAGCTACGATGAGCCGCCCGACTGGTTCTACCCCACTCGCGAATCGCTGGGAGCCGCGCTGTTCCGCGCGCATCGCTTCAGCGAAGCCGAGAACGTCTTCCGCGAAGACCTGACACGCAATCCGAACAACGGGCGATCGCTCTTCGGGCTGTGGCAGACGCTGTTGACGCAGAAGCGAGAATCGGCCGCCCCCGCCGAGCAACAATTCCGCGAGGCGTGGAAGAACGCGGATACACAGCTGAGACTCGACTCGTTCTGATCAACTCGCATTCTTCGCGGACTTGCGGTCTTGGCTGTCCCCGCGGAAGCGACAGCGGATCGCCGAGGACGTCTGCGACTTCGCCGCAGGTACCGTCGACGCGCCACCGTGAAATGAACGTGTAGTAATTCGAGGGCGACATTTCAGCGTTCAGATTTCAGAGTTCAGAGTTCAGACTGATTTCGGATTGATGACGCATCGTAGATCCGCATTCTGAACTCTGAATCTGACTGCCAGCCTACTGCGGAGGCGCTATCTTTTTTCCGTCCGTATCCAGGAACACGATGTCCTTGTACGCGCTCAGCTGATCCTTCACC
>JBKPDW010000047.1:0-9362 GCA_046728115.1 Acidobacteriota bacterium
ATCAGGTCATCGTCCGGACCAGCTACGCGAAGTACGACACGCGCGACGGACGACCGGCGAGCCGTCACGACGATCTGATGGTGATCTTCGTCGAGGATCATGCGCTGAAAGCCGACTACTTCGATAGCGAACAGCATGTGATCCACTACTCGGTTGAGTTGCGCGGCCCGAAAGAAGCCGTGTTTCTGAGCGACGAAAAAGCAAACGAGCCCCGCTATCGTCTCACCTACATGCTGCGATCGGACGGACTCTTGAGCGGCCAATTCGACGTCGCCTCGCCGGGATCGTCCGATGCCTTCAAGTCGTATCTCTCGTGGACGGCGCGCCTGAGGAAATGAGTCGACGCATCCGCGGGTGCGAGCGTGATAGATTAAGAGTTTCATGCCAACAGAGGCAGGAGGACATATGGCGCTGACGATTGGCGATGTAGCTCCCGATTTCGAGGCGGATACCACGGAGGGCCGCATTCGCTTCCACGAATGGCTCGGCGATTCCTGGGGCGTGCTCTTCTCGCATCCGAAAGACTTTACGCCGGTGTGCACCACGGAATTGGGCTATATGGCGAAGCTCAAGCCCGAGTTCGACAAGCGGAACACCAAAATCATCGGCCTCAGTGTGGACCCGGTGGAACACCACAAGCGGTGGTCCAACGACATCAAAGAGACTCAGGGCTACGCGCCGAACTATCCGATGATCGGCGACACCGAGCTCAAGATCTCCAAAGCCTATGGAATGCTGCCGGCCACGCTGGAAGGCACGTGCGATGGCCGTACGGCAGCCGACAACCAGACGGTGCGGAACGTTTACGTGATCGGGCCCGACAAGAAGATCAAGCTCATCATCGTCTACCCGATGACGACGGGACGCAATTTCGACGAGGTTCTGCGAGTGATCGATTCGCTGCAGCTCACCGCGAAGCACAAAGTCGCCACGCCTGTGAATTGGAAGCAGGGCGAGAACGTCATCATCGCGGGATCGGTCTCCGACGAAGAGGCGAAGAAGACGTATCCTCAGGGCTGGAACGCGCCGCGGCCGTACATCCGGATCGTGCCGCAGCCGGGCAAATAAAGTGGAGCTCGCCAATGGCAGATTGCTGATGTCAGCGTTTGCCGCGGCCGAACGGCAGCCCGATACGGCCGCGTAGACCTCAGGCGGCGTCAGCCGTCGAACGCGCTACGACGCGCCATGCGAGCACGATCGACGTGATCGACAGTGCGGCGCCGCCGAGCATGAACGTGATCACGACGATGTCCCAGGCCGGACGGTGATCGTAGAGCCAGGGAAAGTCGAGCGAGTGAAGCCCGTGGTACAGCCACCGCGTCACCCAGCTCCGTGAACTGTAGACGGCCACGACGCGCGCAGTCTTCGGATCGATGTAATACCGCGTGTGGTCGGGGTCGTTGACCCGCACGAGAATCACCGGCAGCGGGCGCCGCCGATGCCGGTCGAGGTAGTATCGGTCGTAGGCGTCGAGTCGCTGAATAGCTGCACCACCGCTCGACCGCGTCGCCCTCATCACCGCGTCGGCGATTCGGCTGCCGTCGAATTCGTCCCGCGGTTCGCCCGCCATCGGCACGATGTGCGTGGTCCCTCCAGCCAGCGTCGCAACGTAAACGGGATCGCCCGCGAACGACCCGAGCTCGAGGTCCCTGACGTCGGCCCGACCGAGTTGTGCCAGAGCTTCTCCGGGCCGTTTGCTGCCGAATGCAGACATCTCGATCCGCCCGCGAAGCGTGCGCCCAATCTCGCCGCCACGTGCGTCACCGCCCATGCCGGGAAATGGATCCATCGACAGCATGCCGCTGAAAGCCCACGTTGCGGCGCCGAGTCCGAAGACGAGGCCCAGGATCGCGTGCCACCGCTTCTGACCGCGGTAGGGCAGGTGAGACGGCGCACGATCGTAGCGATAGCGCTTGGACGGCGAGTACGTCCAGACGCCGATCGTCATGCCGAGCAGCGCCGTGACCGTACCGATGCCGGACGTCCAGATCACGACGCGGCTCCAGGCGAGCTGACGTTTGCGCAGCGGCGTGAAGTAGAGCCAGTGTGGAATCGGTCCGAGGTAGGCTCCGCGTCGTGACGCGCTGGTCGTGTACTGCACCACCTCGCCCGTCGATTGCGCGACGTAGACCTGTTCCCCGTTGGACCACGAATACTTCCAGAGCGGCCGGAGCGTGCGCAGCGTCCCCTGAACCGTCCACTGGTCGACGGCGGCGACCGGTTCGATGTTCGCCGTGTTCACATCCTGTCCCGTCCAGGAAGCCGCGATTCGGTCAAGCGCGGCCCGCGACACATCGCGCAGCACTTCGCCGGTATCCGCATACACGAGCCTGTCGGAGCGACCCGTGCGGAAACGATAGACTGGCCGGCCGTCGAACATCGAGAGGTGGACCGCGGTGGGAGCGCCGGATGCGCCCAATGCGCCGTACGCCTGATCCGGCGTGATGTGGATATCGCCGTGGTTGAGGCGCTCGGACCGCTCGAGTCGATCGGCTTCCGTGACGCTGGGGAAGTCCCAGTACATCATGCCGATGCCCGAGAGAAACCAGAGGCTGAAGAGCAGGCACAGCCCCACGCCAAGCCAGCGGTGAGCCATGATGGCCGATCGCTTGAGCATCAACGGGAGACTATCAGGATCGCATGCGATGAGAAATCGGTATGATCACGATGTGAAGCTGGTTGGTCGTGTTTTGGCGGTTGCGCTGACACTCGCGATTGGCATTGCGCCGACGCTTCTCGACAGCTGTCTCCTGACGTGTGTGTCGCATGCGGCCGCGGCTGCTTCGAAGCTGCAAGCGGGTCATGCGTGCCATCGGATCCAGCACTCCGGCGCGCAACCGAATCTGAGGGATCCGTCGACCCATTGCTGCCACGATCACACGCAAAGCGGCGCCGCGGATGACCCTTCGCCATCGGTCGGGCCGTCGGCGACGAAAATCGCCACATCACTGCGTATGGCGCACGCCATGCCCGCAACGGTTGCGTCGGTCGACGCAGTGACGAATCTCGTCGGCCTGATGTCGCGTGCGCCAGGTTCGCCGCCCGATCGCGCCTGCCTCAGGCCATCTCCTCTGCCGCTCCGCATCTAGTCCTCGCTCTGCAACGAATTCCTAATCCATAACCCTAATCCCCAACCCCTGTCGCTGTGGGAGGCGCTTTTGTTCCGCGTAGCGTGTCTCGTATTCTGCGCATCATGTACGCCCATCGCTGCTGGCGCTCAATCGTCGACGCCCGATCAACATGCGGGTATGGCGATGGACGGTGATGAGCCGGGCTGGCATTTCAAACTGGACGGCGCGGCTTTTGGCATGTTCAATCACCAGGGCGGGCCCCGCGGCGGCGACGAATTCAAGCTGCCAAACTGGTGGATGGGCATGCTGACCCGTGAGGTGGGCGCATCGCGCCTGACACTGACCGGCATGTTCAGCCTCGATCCGGCAACAGTGGGGGAGCAGGGGTATCGCGAACTCTTTCAAGTCGGCGAGGCATACCAGGGCCGTCCGCTGATTGATCATCAACATCCGCACGACTTCTTCATGCAGCTCGCCGCGATCTGGCGTGCGCCTCTGAGCGATACGACGGGCTTGACGGTGGCGGGCGGGCCCGTGGGCGAGCCTGCGTTGGGTCCGGTCGCATACATGCATCGGGCTTCGGCGGTGGATCTGCCGCTCGCTCCTCTCTCCCATCACACGTTCGACTCCACCCACATCGCCTTCGGCGTCGTGACGGCTGCGATCGACCACGAACCGTGGGTCTTCGAGGGGTCGGTCTTCAACGGCCGCGAGCCCGACGAGCATCGCTGGGACTTCGATTTCGGCCGGCTCGATTCAGTTTCCGCTCGCGTCTGGTTTCGTCCCACCGAGCGCTGGGAGTTCCAGGCATCGACAGGGCATTTGACGCAACCCGAGGAACTGGAGCCCGGCGACCTTCAGCGCACAACGGCGTCCGTGTCGTGGTTCGCGCGTGACGAGCAGGATTTTACGGCCGTTGCAGTCGGCTACGGTATCAACGCGAGCGATGGATCCCGGCGTCACGCTGCATTCGCGGAGGCGACGCGGCATACCGGTGCGCTGTCCGTGTTCGGCCGGGCGGAGGCCGTGCAGGTTGAGACCAGTGTGCTCCTGAACGATGCGATCCCGGTCACCCCGGATGCCGCGGACGGGAAGGACACAGTGGGCGCATTCACTATCGGAGCGATGCGCGATCTCGGCCGATGGTTTGGCGTGGAGGGCGGCGTGGGCGGGGCCGTTACCTTTTACGCCGTTCCTCAGCCGTTGACTGCCACGCACGGCGCTCACCCCGTGTCGTTCCAGCTCCACTTCCGGTTGCGTCCAGCGGGCGGCAATGCGGCACGCATGTGGAATATGCGGATGTCGCAACCGATGTCAGGGCATGCTATGAATCAGTAGAGAGGCGTCGCACATGGCTCTGCTCAGGCGCTCGGTGGGTGTCGTTGTCGGGATGCTCGCGGTCGTCGGCCTCGGTGCGCTTGCTGGCGGTCTCTGGCTCGTCAGGGGCGGCGTCGGCACGAGGCTCGAGCCTGGCCGTGTGGAAACCGTACTCGCGCGACGGCTCCGATCGTGGGCCATTCCCTCGGCGGCGCGCGGTCTTCAGTCACCCCTCAGTCCGACACCCGAAGTCATCAGGGAGGGGATGGAGCACTTCGCCGATCACTGCGCGTCGTGTCACGCGAACGACGGGAGCGGCGACACGGAGATGGGCAAAGGGCTGTACCCAAGGGTCCCCGATATGCGTCACGCGGACACGCAGTCGCTCTCTGACGGCGAGCTGTTCTACATTATCGAGAACGGTGTCCGCCTGACGGGTATGCCGGCCTGGGGCAACGGGACGCCCGAAAGCGCAGAAGCGAGCTGGAAGCTCGTGCAGTTCGTCCGCCACCTGCCGACGTTGACTGATGCCGAGGTGGAGGCGATGAAGGCGCTGAAGCCGAGGAGCCCGGAGGAGTGGCGCGAAGAGGAAGAAACGCGGCGTTTTCTCGAGGGTGGAGCGGAGCCGGCGCCAAAAACGCCCGCATCCGGTCACAAACACGGAGGCTGAACGTGAAGATGATGACGAATGCTGTTCTCGCCGTGATGTTTGCACTGACGCTGGCGCCGGTGGTGTCGGCGCATGAGGGTCACGATCACAAGATCCTGGGCACTATCGCCGCTGTTCACGACAACACGGTCGACGTGAAAGGCGCTGACGGCAAGACCTCGACGATCTCGCTGAATGAAAAGACGAAGATTCTTCAAGGCACGACGGCGATGAAAGCCGCCGACCTCAAGATCGGCGATCGCGTCGTCGTCACCGCGACGGGCGGCGGGAAGGATCCGTTCGTGGCGAAAGAAGTGCGGATCGGAACCGCGCCGGCCGCCGCGAAAACAACCTCCAAGAAGTAGCGCGAGCCTTTCACGCGAGCGACGACCGATTTATCTCGACTCCTCCAGCCGCTTGGTGTGCCCGCCGGCGCGCTCGAAGGTGGCGTGCGTGTTGTAGGCCTCCGACCCGCCTGGCGGGATGCTGAGAGATTTCCACTCCTGTCCGCGCGCGGACTTTGCCAGATACACAATCTGGCCGACGTGGTAGGCGGTGTGCGCGAGGGAACGCTGAAGCGCCTCGACGATCGACAGCGCCTGGCCGCGAATCGTGATGTGCTGGCTCAATTGGTCGTCTCGGAGTTCTGCGAGGGCCTGCTGCAGCGTGCTCCAGCCCTTCTCCCATTTCGTCAGAAGTTCTGCCTTGGTCACGGCGCGTGGCTCGAACTCCCCCTCGCGGCGCCGCCACGGTTTCTCGCCGTCGCTCGTCAGGAAGTCGGTGAAGCGGGAATGCAGATTCCCTGAAATGTGCCAGCAGATGGTGGCAATCGAGCTGCCGTTGTTCGGCCCGGCGATGGAGACCTCCGCATCGCTCACTTGGCGGATGGCGCCTTCGGCCAGGGCTTTGTAGCGCGCGAATTCGGAACGGATCGCGTCGATGACGTGATGCATAGATGATTGACCTCGCACTTACGCCGGCGGCAGTGTGACCGTGAAACACGCGCCACCCTGCGGACGATTCTCGACGGCGATCTGTCCGCCATGGAGCTCGACGAGATGCTTCGCAATCGCGAGGCCCAGCCCCGTGCCGCCCGGATCACGCGCGCGCGACTTGTCGACTCGATAGAAGCGCTCGAAGACCCGCGAAAGATCCTGCTCGGGAATTCCAGGACCCTCGTCCGACACGGCGATGGCGATGTGACCGTTGCGGTGCGTCGCTTCGACGCGGATGGTCGAGTGCTCGGGCGAATAGGCGACCGCATTCGCGACCAGATTCCGCAACGCGGCGTGCAGCTTGGCCGAATCGGCCCGGACCTGCTCGGCCCCCGGCGCGACGCTGACTTCGATGCGCTGGCCGCGCGATTCGGCGACAGGCTCGACGTCCGCGATCACGGTTTCCGTGAGCTCGCGCGTCTGGCACGGACGCAGCTGCAGGGTCTCCTGGCCGGCGTCGAGGCGGGCGAGATGCAGCAGGTCCTTGACCAGACGTTCCATGCGCTCCGCGTGCCTGGCGATGATTTCCAGGAACCGCCGGCTTTCTTCGGGGCTCGTGTCGCCGTCCAGTAGGGCCTCGACGTATCCGCGTACCGCGGTCAGCGGCGTCCGCATTTCGTGCGAGACGTTGGCCACGAAGTCGCGGCGGATCTGGTCCGATCGACGCAGGTCGGTGAAATCGTTGAGCACCAGCACGACGCCGTGCGCCGAGGCGCCAGCCGCCGGCGCCGCACGGGCCACGATGGTCTTCGACGGGTCGCGCGGGGGAGAGAATTGCACGGCATCAATGGTGCGCCCCTCGAGCACGCCGGCAACGAGTTCGGCGATGCTCGGCAGCCGGATGGTCTCGAGGTACGGCCGCCCGACAGCGACTGTTTCCAGCCTGAGCATCCCTCGCGCCGCGGCGTTCACCAGTTCGAGTCGGCCCTGCGCGTCGACAACGATCACGCCTTCGACCATTCCCGCGAGGATTGCTTCCATGCGAGCGTGATCGCGCGCCTGCTCGCCGAGCCGCCGGCCGACTTCCTGCACCGACTCGTCGAGCGCCCGCGCCACCGTGCCCAATTCGTCATCGCCGAAGCCAAGCTGCGGCGGAGTCAGATCGCCGCTGCGATAGCGCTGCGCAATCAGAGCGATCAGCCTGATCCGTTCGCCGATGCGGGCCGAGAACAGCCACGCGATCGCCGCGCCGCCCGCAAGCGCCAGGCCAAGCGCGGTGAGCGTCGCGGTGAGAACCGAACGGAGTTGCTGCCGAACGTCGGCAACCGGCAGCGCGACGCGCACGAACGCGATGCCCGGATGGTGTACAGGCACTGCGACATACAGCATGTCGGTGTTCACTGTCGTGCTGTAGCGCTGAGACAGTCCCATTCCGCTCCCGCGCGCCGCCACGATCTCCGGACGCTGCGCGTGGTTCTCCATGGCCGCGACGCCCTCGCGCGTCTCCCAGGAATCGCCGACGACCGTGCCGTTTTGCGCGATGAAGGTGACGCGCGCGCCGATCAGCTCGCCGATACGATCCGCTTCATCGTCGATCTCGGCGAGCGATGCGAGCGGCGCCGCGCGGGCCAGGAGATCCGCGGCGAGGCGGGCTTCCGCGACGAGCGTCGATTCGATCCGCGCGTTCGTCTGCCGGCGCATCGACGTGGCGAAGAGGATGCCCGCGACAGCGAGCGCGATGATCGACGCCGACAGCGCAGCGAAGAAGAACTTCGTTTGAAACGTCGTGCGCCCGGGAAGCGTCGTCATGCGCTCGGTGCAGGATCCGCGAGTTTGTAGCCGAACTGCTTGACCGTCACGAGCGCGTCGGCGAGCAGGGGAAGCTTCTCCCGCAACCGGCGCACGTGAACGTCGACGGTCCGCGTGCCGCCAGTGTAGCGATAGCCCCAGACGTCGGTCAGCAGCACGTCGCGCGACAGGACGCGGCCCTGGTGCTGCAGGAAATACTCGAGCAGCAGGAATTCCTTCGCGGTGAGCGTGACGTCGCGCCCGGAGACGGCGACGATGTGCCGCTCGGTGTCCATTGAGAGATCGCCGTAGGTGAGGGTGTGTCCGGTCTTCGAGTCGCGCTGCGCGCGCCGCAGCAGCGCACGGACACGGGCGACCAGCTCGCTCGGGCTGAACGGTTTGGCCACGTAATCGTCCGCGCCGATCTCGAGCCCGACAATCCGCTCTGATTCGTCGGCGCGTGCGGTCAGCATGATGATCGGAAGGTTGGCCGTTCGTGGATCGGCGCGAACGCGGCGGCACAGCTCGATGCCGTCGACGTGCGGCAGCATCAGATCGAGGATGAGCACGTCGAACGATCGAGCTGCGATGGTCTGAAGCGCCCCGCTGCCCGTCGCCACCCACTCGCTTGCGAAGCCCGCTTTCTCGAGATAACGGGCGACGAGTTGGGCGATATCGGGATCGTCTTCGACGATCAGAATGCGCGCCGCCATCAGATTCATTCTATCGGTGATGACGTCCAGCTGTCCTCGAACGAGGGCATTCGCCATTGATCGTCCGTGCAAAATACTGAAATTAACCGAGAAATACTGCTGACGAGGCTGGCATCCCGCTTGTTAAAGCCCCGGGTGGGGAGGTGGAACCATGAAGGCGTTTCTCGCAAGCATCCTGACGGTCATCGCGATGGGCATTCTCGCGATCGCGTACGGCCTTTTGAACCCGCGCACGCCCGTGGTCGACGCGTATTCTTCCGCGCGGCCGATGCTCGCGAGCGAGCGGGTCGGCGTAGATGGCGAGCCCACCCTGATCAACTATCCGAACAACGGCATGGCGCGCTACGCGTCCAGCGTCGTTCCGGTCCGCGCAGCCGATTCCGACATCTACTCGCCGGCTCCGCGTCGCGTGACGACCGCCAGACGGTCGGCGTCGACGTCGCGAGTGGAAGCCGGCGGCCGCGATTGGACGAAAACGGCGCTCGTGATTGGCGGCTCTACTGCCGCCGCCGCCGGGCTGGGTGCGATTTTCGGCGGCAAGAAAGGCGCGCTGATCGGTGCGGCCATTGGTGGCGGTGCCTCGACGCTCTACGAATCCAGGAAGCGGTAAACAGACCGGCGGCCATGGCCGATGGCTCATCGCCTAGGGCTCGGATCGGCGATGATCAGGCATCGGCCATCGGCCATCCGATATCAGCCATCTCGGCATCCCAGCCATTAGGCGTCCAGTCATGACCGAGCAACTCTGCAGAAGCCCCCGGCACACACGCCAGCCAGCCACCTATAATTGACGCATGCGCACTACAGTTTTTATCGTCCTGCTCTCGTCCGCCGTGCTGGCTCAGAGCGCGCCCAATCTGTCGTTTCGCGGCGACCAGCAGTCCAAGCA
>JBKPDW010000048.1:0-9596 GCA_046728115.1 Acidobacteriota bacterium
TGATGAGTGGTCCGATGCGCGCTTCGTTCGTCCCCAGGTCTTCCCTTCACAAGGGCCATCTGATGACGTTTGTTCATGCATCCAGTCACCATACGACCTTGAGGCCTTTAAAGGTTAGGCCCTATTAAGGCACCGACGTCCGCACGATTCAATTGCTGCTCGGCCATCGGAGTCTCAAGACGACCGCGCAGTAACTGTGCCTGGCGAGCAACAAGATCTGCGCGACGGCCAGCCCGTTAGATTTACTCCCGCGACCGGCCCCGACTACATCTGCCAGCGCCACCATGGTCTGAGCGTCCTCCATCGGTCGCTCCACGCCGACCGTGGAGGACGTGTTCCGCCGCTACGGCGAGATCTATCGGGCCGCCGCGGGCGGCTCGCTCTCGCCCGCCCAGCGACGCGTGATGACGCGATCGAGCGGTGCCGGGCCGCCGCGCTCGGCGGCCACGTCGAACAGTGCGACCAGTGTGGCCACACACGTGTCTGGTACAACTCCTGTCGCGTTCCCATTGTCCCCAGTGTCAATCCCTGGCACGCGCCGCATGGATCACCGACCGGAAGGCCGAGATCCTGGAGACGGAGTACTTCCACGTCGTCTTCACGGTTCCGGACGCGATCGCCGTCATCGCCTTGCAGAATAAAGCGGTCGTCTGGGATCCTCTTTCGAGCCGTCGCCGACACGTTACGGACGAGTGCGGCCGACCCCAAGCATCTCGGCGCCGCGATCGGATTCTTCGCCGTGCTGTATACGTAGGGACAGACGCGGTGCATCATCCGCATCTGCATTGCGTGGTGCCGGGCGGCGGTCTTTCACTCGATGGCACGATTGCCTGTCGACCGGGTTTCTTTCTGCCCAGCCGCGTGCAGTCCCGGCTCTTCAGCCGCCTTTTCTTGACACAACTCGAAGCCGCGTTCGACGCTGGCGCGCTCCAGTTCTTCACGTCCTCCGAACGTTACGCGACCGGCAAGCGTTTCTCCAACACCTCGCACCGACGCGGCAGGCCGACTGGGTGGTCTATGCGAAACGGCCTTTCGCCGTCCCTCAACAAGTCCTCGACTACGTGGGACGCTACACCCACCGCATCGCGATCTCCGATTCGCGATTGGTGGACATCAAGGATGGCCACGTCACCTTCCGCTACCGAAACTGTCGCGCGGCCCACCCGACGCCGAAAACCCTGACGCTCCCTGCGCCCGAGTTCATTCGACGCTTCCTGCTCCACGTCATCCTCGCCGGCTTCCACCGCATCCGGTACTATGGCTGGCTCGGCCATCGCCACCGCAAAGAGAAGCTCGCCCGCTGTCGCGAACTCCTCGGCACGCTCGCACCGGAGACGCCGCCGTCACCATCACCCGTCGACTATCGTGACCGATACGAGGCGCTCACCGGCGTCTCCCTGCGCCTCTGTCCCCGCTGTCAGGACGGACACATGCTCGTCATCGAGTACGTGGCGCGCACCCACAGCGGCGCCACGATCATCGATTCGTCATGAGCCCCTGGATCACCGTCGATCCCGTAACCCCCCGACGCGGCCTGCGCCACGGGACTCGTCTGCTCGCTCCGGTCCTCCCGGGCCTCGCGACCGCCCCACTTCTCCCTCTGCACCGCCTGCCCGCACCCTGCAAGGCCCCGATCTCCCCGGACTCGTCTCACATGCCGCCGCCCCGCTGACTCCCGCGCTGATTCAATCCCCATAGCGCGGCGCCGAGCAGCGGTTTCGTCCAACCCGTTTTTTGCGCATCGGCGCGGCGACCGGCATTTCGCTGTGATTCGGAGCTTCTTGCCGCCGCGTCGCCACGCAAAAAAGCTCTGCGTTCTCGGCCCCTCGTCAGCCCTCCCCCCTCACGACAGGCTTCGCGTCCCCGGTTTACGCCAGGGCGCGCCACCGCAGGCGGAGAAGGCAGAGGCCGATCAGGATCGCCCCCACGGTCCCGCCGCCCCACGCCATCACGTGAAAGTAGACCGTGCGTCGCATCAGCTCGTACGTGCCCAGGCTCGTGAGCAGGACTCCCGCCATCGTCACCGCGCGCCACGGGCCGGACGTGTCCCGCCATCGATCCACCAGGCACGCGTACCCGGGGAGCGCCAGCAGCAGCACGTAATCCCATCCTTGCGGCGACACGAGCGGCACGAGGAGAGCGAAATAGGCGCCCTCCAGATAGTCGGGATGAGGGACCGACCGCCGGCGCCAGAGCAGTGCGAGCCCGGCGGTCACCGCCAGACCAACTGAGATCAGCGTCAGAAACGACGTTGCCGGCCCCGCGGGAAGCCATCGCGCCCAGAGAGCCGCGAACGACACGTTCTCGTAGCTGGCCAGGTTCGGTGCGGTCGTCCCGGTGACGGTGCGATACCAGGCGTGAAGGAGCGCGAGGTTGCCGTCCCATCCGTACTGGACGACGGGGAGCGCGAGGCCGGCGGCCAGCACGATCGCGAACGGGACGAGCCAGCGCAGCCGCTGCGTCCAGAGCAGCCAGGGCAGCAGGATGAGCGCGTACGGCTTGACGAATACGCCGGCGCCGGCGAGCGCCCCGGCTAACGCTCCTCGCCGTTCGCGGCCGGCGCGCACCGCACCCCAGAACAAGAGCGCGAGCGGCAGGTTGAACTGACCCAAGCCCAGTTCCTTGAGCAGGAACTTGGCATTGAGCAGCAGCGTCCACCAGACCAGCTGTGAGACCGGCAGCCGGCGGTCGGGGAGCGTGCGAAGCGCCTGACGGATGAACGCCCATGCCATCGCCACCAGCAGCGCGAACCACGCCGCCTCGGCCACTTCCATCGACACCCAGGTGAACGGCACCATCACCGCCGCGAACGCCGGCAGGTACTTGAACTGGTAGTGGCCATCCTCCGGCCGGTACAGCGATTCATGGGCGACGAAGCGGGCGACCGCGGTTCTCGGGGCGACGAAGTCGACGAGTCCGCCGCGCTTGAATCGGACTACCGCGTACGACGCCGCGATGATGAGGATGACTGCGACGATCCAGAGGAGCGCCGACACATTCCCTGCGCGGTTCGCTCCGGCCGAATCGGCGCTGCCGGCGCCGGGGTGAATGGGCTCGTCGACGTTCACGGCGCTAGAAGATTCGTTCTGCCAGTTGAACCGGCAGCAAAGACGACCCGGATATTCTGCCGCCGGCACCCGCGGGTCCAACGGGATTTTTCGACGAACGGATCTCCAGCTCGAGGATGGATGCGGTGTCGCCGTGCGTCTAGCTGCGATCGATCTCGACACACGTCAGATGCTTCACGCGGCCGCGAAGGAGATCGGTGGTCACGCCAGGTCCTGGTCCGATCTCGAGGATGTTCGACCCGAGATCGACGCCCTCGAGAACCCAGGGCACAATGTGGGTCTCGACCGTGTTCTTCCAGCGTTTGGACCGACACAAGCACCGGTGAGCGAGATTCATGGCGCGCCTCAGAACTGCGTGATGCTCAGCGTGTTGCCGTCCGGGTCTTTGATCCACGCGACTCTGGCGCCGCTCGGCGACGTCCAGATGCCCAGCTTATCCTGGCCCATGCCCGAATACCGTTGCAGTCGAACGCCGGCCGCTCGCAGCCGCTTTGCCGCCGCGACGATGTCCGGCACCTGCCATCCCAGCACCGTGTATTCGGCTGCGACCACTTCCTGCACAATCGACACGCGCAGCATCGTGCCGTGCGCGTCGAACGCCAGAGCGAACTCGTCCTCGCTGACGAGGCGCAGGCCGAGGGTGTCGCGGTAGAAGCGCCTGGCCCTGGCCGGTCTCGAAGTAGCCGCGAAAGCCACGATCTTGTGCGAGCCAAATCCCGCGTCGGTGGTCATGCCTGAGAGTGTCGTCTAATCGAGGGTCTGTCGCAATCAGCGTCATCTGTCATAAAGTACCGTTAATGCGACAAGCGGCCATCCTCCTCGAGTATGACCCGACGCCGGGTGTCTCGATTTCAACGCTTGCATACGAGTACCCCGTCGGGTTCAACGTCGTCGAACACGCCCACGGTTCCGACCAGTTGATCTATGCGCCCCGCGGCGTCATGGAGGTCGCGGCCGATCGAAGCCTGTGGTTGATACCGCCGCAATTCGCTGTCTGGATTCCGGCGCACACGTCTCACAAGATTCGCATGCCCGGCGCCGTTTCCATGCGAACGCTCTACCTGCGGCGAGGCCTGGCGCCTCGGATGCCCCGGAGGTGCTCGGTGTTACACGTCACGACGCTGCTCCGGGAGCTCATCATCGAGGCGGTGCGAATAGGGAAACTCCAATCGCGGAATCATCTGCATCGCACGATCCGGGACTTGATCCTGCACGAACTCCACGACTCCTCTTCCGTTCCCACGTTCGTCACGCTGCCCAGCGATTCGCGCGCGCTGGCCGTCGCGCAGGCGACGATAGCGGATTTGGCTACCGGGCGGTCGTTGTCCAAGCTGTGCGCCGAAGCGGGCGCAAGCGTGAGGACGATTGAACGAGCGTTCCGGCGCGATGTGGGGACGAGCTTCGAGCTCTGGCGCCGCCAGGCGCGGCTGATGAAAGCCGTCGAGCTGTTAGTAGCGGGACGCCCTGTCAAGGAGGTCGCGTACGATGTGGGTTATCGCCGCACAAGTGCCTTCGTCGAAGTGTTCCGGCACACGATGGGGACCACGCCGAAGAAATGGACTGCGAGTCTCAATCAGACGAGACGCTTCAAACAGCCAGTCGCAGCGCGTCGAGCTGGTGTAACCAACACGTAATTCGGTTCCATCCTGTTCTCGTCAGAGAATCGCATGCATGCGACGAAACACCTTCTCGGTCACAAGCGGCTCGAAGTCGCCTCGGATTGAGACGCGGTAGTCCGGGACATCGATCCAGCCGATGTAGACGCGATTGCCCAGCATGCGATCGAATGTCTGAGCCGGCAGCGGCAGCCCGCGCCGCGTCTTGAGGCCGACAGCGGTTACAGCCTTCCGAACTCCTTCTTTCGTGAACCGCCCAGTGGCGAAGTCCTGGAACACACGCCGCAGCAATGACGCGCGTTCGATCTGGAATCAAGCTCTTGCCCATCGCACGCGGAGCGTTCAAGTCGCCGATCGGCGCCAGGAACGTCCTCGGTCCAAGTTCCACGCGCCGCTCGCATGCGGGGCGGTCGTGTCGCCCAGATCGACGTTGATCAACTCCAGGTGCTCTGGATAGCGTTGGTCAGCCTCGACGATGGCATCAACGCGACAACGCCAGCAGGCAAGCTGCATGCACATCCTCGGCGCGATCGCCCGGCTCGAGCGTGCGCGCATCCGGAGCGCGTGACGCCCAGTTTGCAGCGCGCGAGCGCAACGCGTTCCGCGTAGCGAGGTCTGTCAACTGGTTCAGCTTCGTGGCGTCACCTCTAGTGTCGGCTTCTGAACAGAGAGTCCAGAGTGATTCTCCCTGGCGGATCGGGCTGAGGATTGAACGCCACGTGCGATCCCGGCCCCAGCGCCTCCTTCGTCAGTCGCAGGCGGTAATCAACGACGAGGTCCTCGAACCTCTCGCGCTCCATGCGCTGCAGCTCGGCGCGCTCTTCCTGCGTGAGATCGAAGTCCTTCATTGCCTCTTCGGGGCGGGAGAAGAGCAGATCCCGGAAATCCTCCTCCCAGAGAGCCTTCACGACCAGCAACTGGAAGTGCTTCGCTGACACGGGCGGTCCTCCTCCCAGGCTCCGGCAGCGATGGTGCTCTCTCCCGGCGCCTCATTTTCTCGAGGCCGGTAAGCATCCTCCTCCGCTCCGAGAGGTGTCAAGCAGGAGCCTCCGCAAGCTCCGCTACGTCGGCCGTATGTGTTGAGTGGAGGGAGGCTGCGCCCTGGTATCGTCTGCGGCTGGGTGGTATCCTGCCATGCCCGCTCGGAGTAGATGACGGTGAGCGATCCAGACGACGTCAAGAGCAGCTGGTGCGTGGACGGCTGGGCGCGTCCGAAGGACACGCATCACGTGACTATGCGCTCACCCCTTCCGCGGACGTGCAACAGCCAGTGTCCGTGGCTGGTCGCCAACCACGGCCGGACAGTGGAGTTGGCCTACGACCACGAGGTGCCGGGCATTCCGATGTCGGAAGGCCCCTACATATTCGCGCCGTGGAAGCGGGCGTGTCTTTGGGAGGACGGTCTCAAGGACGCCGTGCCCGGCTACGGCGCCCTCTGCCACGTTCGGCTGGAAGGAACGCAGCGGAGGCCCGGAAACGTGTGGGACATCGTCGGGCGCCAGTGCACCGGCGCGTTGGTCATGCAGCAGCGCGAAGTGCTGCGCCACGTCGAGCGCAGCGAGAGCGCGCTGTCCTTGCAGGGCGCCGCTCGCGTGGCGAGCGACATGCTAGGCCGCGAGGTGGCGGAGCATGAGCTCGGCAGCCTGGATCTTCGGGAGCTGTTGCGGCACGCGCATCCCTCCCTGCTGGACCCGAGGATCGGAAGCGACGCGGTGGCGCCGCCGCTGACCGACCGTGAGATCCATGAATGGGAGGGGCTGCGCGGCTCCGTCGGGGACTCTGCCCAGTCCTCGTCGAGCCTGAAACCTGTTCCCTCCAGGAGCGAGGCGCACCTCACCTGAGGCGCGGGCTGAGATGAAGGACGCGCGACGGCCAACGCCAGCCTCCCCACCCGCCCCTTGTTTTCCTAAAGTAACGTTCGGGCGAACAGAACCAACGTGCATGTGCGCTGCGCATTCACGGATGCCGGTGATGACATGCGGTTCAGGTGGCATGGATCAAGGCGGAGGATCCTTAATCTAGGAGGTGACCATGCGCGCTCTCGTCACTCTTGTCCTCGGAGCTGGACTCGCCGTCGGCGTTGGCGCCTGCGCCCGTGACGAACCGGGGACGCTTCAGGCGGCAACCGCCGCACTCGGTGCGACCGATCTGAAAACGATCGCGTATTCCGGAACCGGCAAGTGGTATCAGTTCGGCCAGGCGCCGAACCCGACGCTACCCTGGCCGTCATTCGACGTCAGCCGGTTCTCGGCCGCCGTCAACTACGAAGCGCCCGCGGCGCGTGTGGAGATGGAGCGTGTCCAGGTCGTGGAACCCAATCGCGTGCGGCCCGCGCCAATCCAACAGCGTCCGGTGCAAGTCGTGAGTGGGACGTATGCGTGGAACGTCGCGGTTCCCGCCGGGGCCGCACCGGGCTCGGCGCCAGCACCGCAGCCGCAGCCTGTCACGGTCGATGAGCGAACCATGGAGATCTGGACGACGCCGCACGGGTTTCTCAAGGCTGCCGCGGCGAACAACGCGACGTCGCAGCCCTCGAACGGCGGGTCCAACGTCTCGTTCACGGTCAGCGGCAAGCATCGTTACGTCGGTCGAATCAACGCCCAGAGCCAGGTCGAGCGCGTGCAGACGTGGATCGACAATCCCGTGCTCGGCGACACGCCGGTCGAGATTGCGTATTCCGATTACCGCGACTTCAACGGCGTGTTGTTCCCGGCGCGGATTGCGCGGACCCAGGGCGGCCACCCCGTGCTGGACATCTCGGTCTCCTCGGTGACGAAGAATCCCGCCGTGGCGATCGATGTGCCGGATCAAGTGCGCAATTTCACGCCCCCGGCCGTGACCGTCGACGTGGAACAACTCGCCAAGGGCGTCTACTATTTGAAGGGCGGATCTCATCACAGCGTCGCGATCGACCAGCGCGACCACATCGTGGTCGTCGAAGCGCCGCAGGATGAAGCGCGCTCTGCAGCCGTGATCGCGAAGATCAAGGAGACCATTCCCAACAAGCCGATCCGCTACGTGATCAACACGCACGCGCACTTCGACCACTCGGGCGGCTTGCGTACGTACGTCGCCGAGGGCGCAACGGTCGTGACGCACCAGATGAACCGGCCTTATTACGAGCAAGCCTGGGCGGCGCCGCGTACCCTGAACCCCGACACTCTGGCCAAGGCTAACAAGCCGGCGACGTTCGAGACCTTCACCGACAAGCACGTGCTCTCGGACGGGAAGCGGACCATCGAGATCCATCAAATCGCGGGCGGCGGGCACAACGACGCGTTCGCGATGGCCTATCTCCCGGCCGAAAAGATTCTGATCGAGGTCGACGCCTGGGCGCCGCTGGCGCCGAATGCGCCGCCGCCGGCTGCGCCGAGCCCGTTTGCGGTCAATCTGTACGACAACATCACCCGGCTCAAGCTGGACGTGCGTCAGATCGCGGCGTTGCACGGACCGGGCACAGCGACGCTGGCCGATCTGAAGTCTGCGATCGGTCAGGGCAAGCCCGCATCTCAGGGGACGGACTGACATAGCTCGAGTTGGCGCGCGCAGGTACGGGGCGTCAGGTCCGACAGTACCGGGAGTCGCAGCTATCGAGCTGAAGCCGCCTCCCGGTCGACGAGATGCGTGACGAAGAACTCCACTAGTTTCACTGTCGACGTGATCCGGTTCTTCTCCTTTCTGAACCCGTGGCCTTCGTCAGGAAAGAGAATGTACTCGACCGGGACCTTGCGGCGTTTCAGGTTCTCCACAATCTGCTCGGCCTCGACAACCGGGACGTTCGTGTCGTTGGCACCGTGCTGCACCATCATCGGCGTCCGAATCCGATCGAGCTTTCCGAGCGGCGACAGCTCCCTGAGGAGATCGGCCTGGGTCTTGGGATCGCCGTACTCTGTGGTGGAGATCGCCGCCATCCACGGCTCGGTGTGCTCGAAGAACGTGAAGAAGTTGACCATTCCAAAGAGGTCAACGGCGGCCGCAAACAAATCCGGGTAGAACGTGACGCCGACCATCGTCATGTAGCCACCGTACGAGCCGCCGGTGATGCCGACACGGCGCGGGTCGGCAAGGTGCGTGGCCACGAGATAGTCGACCGAGTCCTTGAGATCCTTGATGCCCTCGAAGCGCAGCGCGCCGTTGTCGAGATTCACGAACCGCTTCCCGAACCCGGACGAGCCGCGCACGTTCGGCGCGAACACGCCGATGCCTTGGGCGACCAGCGCCTGATAGTCGCTGCGGAACGTCGGGCGCTCCTGCCCTTCCGGGCCGCCGTGAAAGCTGACCACGAACGGCGCTGGGCCCACTCGGCCCGCCGGGCGATAGAGCCATCCGCTCAGTTCCAGGCCGTCGTGTGCGTTGAATGTCACGAGCTCAGGCCGCGCGAGGGTCGTGACATCGACGCCTTGGTGCGACGTGTGCGTGACCTGGCTCATATGTCCGCTCGAGATATCCAGCAGCCAGACATCAGGAGGCGCCGTGGAACCGGAGATCGTCATTGCGAGCCGCCGGCCGTCGCCGGAAAACGTCAGCCCGCCGGCGATCTCGCCGGGCAGTTTCGGACCAGCGGTCGTTCTTCCCGAGGCGAGGTCGACGAACGCGAGCTCGCTGCGGCCGCCGACATTCCACAGCAGTGCGGCGGTGGTGCCGCGATCGTCGGTCTCGAAGCCGGCAAGCTCCGCATCGTCTCGCGCGGCGATCACCTGCGGCGACGAGATCCTGCCCAAGCCATCGATTTGGATGCGCGCGAAGGCAGACTTGTCGCGATCCTTGTCGGAGGCGGCGTAGATCGCGCGACCGTCCGGTGCCAATCGTCCCGAGAACGATCCCGGTGGATCGTGCAGGGTGACGAGTGTTTCGGCGTGCGTCTTGAGGTCGATCAAATAAAGATCGTTGTCGCCGCGGCCGCGGAGACGGC
>JBKPDW010000049.1:0-72053 GCA_046728115.1 Acidobacteriota bacterium
GACAGGGCCAGCACTATGCGGATATCGACGCCGAGTACTGTCTTGCTGAGGGCGGCGGGGTGACGCGCATCACCGGCGAAGTGAAATACGCGACGGTGCAGGCACTCGAGAAGGTTCCGCGCGGGATCGAGCTGGTGGCGCACGGTATTTCCGGTCACGGGTCGGTGCCGCTCAAGTCGAACGCCATCGTGCATCTGGCCGGCGCCGTCGCGAAGATCGGCGACTGGCGGCCCGAGATCCGGTTCAATGAAACGACCGGCACGTACTTCCGGAAGCTCGCCGCGATATCGCCGCCGGAAGTGGCCAAGGTGTACCGCGACGTGCTCTCGACCGATCCGAAGGTGCGCGCGGCAGCCGACGACTGGCTGTTCGAGAACGAACCCAGACACTCCTCGATGCTGCGCACGTCCGTCTCGCCGAACATCTTCACGGGCGGCTATCGTTCCAATGTGATTCCGTCGGAAGCCAAGGCCACGCTCGACGTGCGGGCGCTGCCCGACGAGGATCCGGCGAAGTTCCTCGAACAGGTGAAGCGCGTGATCAACGATCCGGCCGTCGAGGTGCGATTCACCAATCAGAACGTTCGGCCCGCCGGTCCGGAGGCGCGTCTCGACTCGGAAGCGTTCAAGGCCCTCGAAGCCGCCGCCACGCGAATCTACAACGCGCCGACGCTGCCGACCATGAGCACCGGCGCCACCGACATGGCGCAGCTGCGTTCGCGCGGCATGCAATGTTTCGGCATCGGTCCCGCCACCGACATGGAGGATGGTCCGAAAGGTTTCGGCGCCCACAGCGACCAGGAGCGGCTGCTCGAGAGCGAGCTGCATCGCTTCGTCCGGTTCAACTGGGATGTCGTGACGAGTCTCGCGCGCGCCAGGTAACTCGCCACGACAGGGCAAAGAAGACACGGATCCTTCCAGCCGTCAACGCCGGATCCCGCGCGCAGAGCGACTGCAGCGTTCACGCCGAGTCGCGTACAGTACCAACTCCTTCCAATGCCAGCAGGTATGCCTTGGCGGCGAGTCCCCCGGCGAACCCCGTGAGCTTGCCCGTGGAGCCGATGACCCGATGACAGGGCGCGACGATCGAAATTGGATTTCGGCCGTTCGCAGCGCCGACAGCCCGCATGGCGCGGGGATTCTCGATTTGCCGCGCGATCTGTCCGTAGGATCGCGTCTCCCCAAACGGGATCGTCAATAGTGCGTTCCACACCGTTCGCTGAAAGGGCGTTCCGGCGAAATCCAGCTTCAGGGCGAACTTCTTCCGGTGCCCACCGAAGTATTCCTCGAGCTGGCGCTCGGCCTCGACGAGCACTGCATGTCTGTCGTCCTTTGCCTCAACGTTCAACCGCACACGACGTGGGCGATCTGTTTCCCACAGGATTCCGGCAAGGCCTTCATCGGTGGCAACCAGCTTGAGTCTCCCGATCGGAGAGTCCATCCATTTGTAGACGTAGCGCTTCTGTGTGGTGTGATTGACCTTGGCCATTGCATGCTCCGTTGGCGTCAACCGGCGTTGGGCCGTCGTGCCATCTCAACCCGTCATCGACGCGATCTCCCTCGAGGATAGAAGGCGCACCCTGACCCGTGCTCGCCATTTTCGGACGTCGATGCAGAACAGGTATCATGTCCGAAAATGGCTAGTCTTGCGGACGCGGACCGATAAGATGCTCTCATGGATCAGAACCGACGACGGCTGTACAGGGCACTCGCCGCGCGCGACCGGCGGTTCGACGGTGTCTTTTTTGTCGGGGTGACGTCGACGGGCATCTACTGCCGACCGATCTGCCCGGTAAAGACGCCGAAGGAGGCCAACTGCCGTTTCTTCAATTCGGCCCAGGAAACCGAGCAGGCCGGCTTCCGTCCTTGCCTGCGGTGCAGGCCCGAACTTGCTCCCGGCAGCGCGCCGGTCGACGACTCGCAGCGCATCGCGCAGTTGATCGTTCAGCGCCTCGAGGAAGGCAAGCTCGACGAGCAAGCGGGGCTCGAAGACATCGCCGACCAGTTCGAACTGAGCTCGCGCCAGATTCGCCGCATCGTTCGGAAAGAGCTTGGTGTGCCGCCAATCCAGCTGCTCCTGACGCGCCGCCTGCTTCTGGCCAAGCAGCTGCTGACCGAGACCGCACTGCCGGTGACCGAGATCGCCTTTGCCAGCGGCTTCTCGAGCTTGCGCCGATTCAACGACGCGTTCAGCACCCGCTACCGAATGCCTCCCACGCGTCTGCGCAAGAAGGCAACCGAAGGCGCCGAGGCGATCGCTGACAGCACAACGTCAACCCTGCAGCTCGCCTATCGTCCTCCATACGATTGGAAGGGCGTCCTCGCGTTTCTCGCCGCGCGCGCGCTCGGGGGCGTCGAATGGGTCACCGCCGAGTCCTACGCCCGTACCGTCAGCCTTGGAGATGCGAAAGGCTGGATTCGCGTAACACAATTGCAGAACACGCACGCGCTGATGCTCGAGTTCACGCACAGCTTGACGCCGGCACTGCCCGCGCTCCTGAGCCGGGTTCGTGCGCTGTTCGATTTGAACGCGCGGCCAGACCTGATTTCGAGACACCTGGCCAAGGACGCGCGTCTCGCCCCCGCAGTGAAAGCCAACCCTGGCATCCGCGTGCCTGGTGCCTTCAATGGATTCGAGGCGGGACTTCGAGCGATTCTCGGACAGCAGGTTACAGTGAAGGCCGCAACGACGATCGCCTCCTGCTTCGCAGAAGCATTTGGCGAGCCCATCGTGACGCCGTTTGCTGAACTGAATCGGCTGACGCCCGCGGCCGCGCGCGTGGCGGCGGCCAGCATCGACGACATCGCCAGGCTTGGCATCGTCGCGGCCCGTGCGCGAAGCATCATCGCCCTCGCGCAGGTGCAGGGCTCCGGTGCCCTCTCCCTCGATGGCGGCGGTCATCACAGTCCCGACGCCTCCATCAAACGCCTGGTCGCGCTGCCGGGAATCGGGCAGTGGACGGCGCAGTACATCGCCATGCGCGCCCTCCGGTGGCCCGACGCGTTTCCGAAAGAGGATATCGCCGTGCGCAACAACCTGGGCGGCGTCACAGCCAGGGAGGCCGAAGAACTGTCGCAGATGTGGCGGCCGTGGCGGAGCTACGCCGTGATGCACGTCTGGAGCATGTCGAAGCAGGTTCAGAAGCGCGCGAGTTGAGGTGTTGCGCGCGGCCCTGTGATCGTTGCGCTGTGCTGCAGCGGTCACGGGCGAAGCGGGCATTGGGCGAGGCTGGGCGACGCTCCCCGCCGCTTCACGACTGCTGCGGACCCGAATCGCACGAGGACGTCGACGTTCTCGCGAATGTCTTTTGGCAGGGCCTCGAAGCGATCCGTGATCGCATAGGGCAAGCCTCCCGGAAGAACCCAGCGCACCAGGGCCTTCTGCGGATCGAAGCTGTCGCTGTTCAGCGATCGTGCTGACGCGCGCGGATTTCCCAGCACGACCAGATGCAGCCAATACGCGCTGTCATCATCGGACATCAGGTAGTCGACGCACGCAGGCGGAACATGCTCGCGCGCCCAGCGGCCCGCGTCGTTGAGCGCGTCCGAGATCACGGGCGTTGCTCGTGGAGTTGCGAGAAAGGAGCGGCCGACTGGAATGAGCAGCGCAATTGGAAGGAGCCAACCGCACGCGTGAAAGGCTCGTGCTGCGCGCAACCTTTCAGTCACGCGCAGCAACAACACGCTCGACGCACAGGCGCCAGCGACCCCCAGCGGATACACCGCCAGATATACCATCTTCAGCGCGAGGTACGGCGCTGCGGCCGTTCGCGCCACGAACGCGAGCACCGCAGCCTGGAGTCCGATGGCGCCGAGCAGGATCGGCACGGTACGCGCTCGTGAGTCCATCGCTGCGACGACAGCGCCGGCGATGCCGATCGGCAGAAACAGCCAACCGAGAGTCGCCGGCGACGGTGTCAACACCGCGCCTGCCGTCCCGGCCATCGCGCTCGCGCCTCCGATCCGACCGAAGACGTAGACGGCGCCAATCAGAACGATCGGGACGGCTGCCAGGACGATCTGTTTCAGACGGTCCGACAGCGATCGTTCGCGATGCAGCAGGACCACTGCAATCAAGGTCACGATCGTCGGTCCTGTCCAGACAGGCCACGTCAGAAACGTCGCCAAGCCCGCGACAGCGAAGACGGCTGCCAGTCCGAGCGACGGTTGCTGATCCCAGCAAATCACCGCCAACCACATCGTGACGGCAAACAACTCGGACACGACTTGCGCGAGATAGGAATCGTGCATGAACGATCCAAGGAAGTACGCGCGCGGCACGAACAGCAGCAGGACGGCGAAGAGCGCGAGCGGCAGCCGGTGCGGACTATGCCATGGCTGGCACCGGAGCGCGATCAGGAAAATCACACCGACTTTCAAGGCCACCGAAAACGCGATCATCGGGTAGACGGCGTGAAGTCCATCGCGGTGCATCCAGCTTCCAACGAGCACGGCCAGCACGTGCATGCCGGGCGTGTAGTCCACCATCTCGCCAAGGAAGGGTGCCTGCGCGGAATCGTGAACGAGATGCCGCGTGCGATCGATGTAGTCGACGAGCAGCAGATGGTGAGTGAGATCGGATCCCTCCCCGATCGGGAGCAGATGTGGCCAGGCGAGCCATAGCAGCCAGGTGAGCATTCCGATCACGATCGTGAGAAACATGATCAGGTCGGACCGCAACCCGCGCGGGTCGACGGACCCGTCCTGAGCGAGCATCCTTCGGCCGTCAGAGTCGACGGACCCGCTCTGAGCGAGCGCTCGGGCGCGCGAATCGAATGAGCTGCACAGCCAGGTTGCGGCGGCGAACGAGATGGCTGGAATCGCGTACGGATGCAGTGCGAGCCGGAACGTGTCGGCGACGTACGCGGCCAAAATCGCGATCGCCAGAAACGAAACGAGAAAGACCGCGATCGACTCTGCGCGCGTCACCACGGCGTCAACAGTACCACCGCGTGATAGGATTTCGCGTTTGCGTAAATCTCCACCACAGAGGACACGGGGAACACGAGGGATCGATCTTCAAAATTCCTACCGCCGTGTCCTTGGTGCCCTCCGTGGCGGAGATTTGTGCGCCATGGTCGCGGTTCTCACTCTGGTCGGGAAGCAAGGAGTCGCCGATGGGAAAACGTGACCCTCGCGTTGACGCGTACATCACGAAGGCGGCCGACTTTGCCAGGCCGATCCTCGTACATATCCGCTCGGTGGTGCACGGCGCCTGCCCGGACGTTCAGGAGGAGATGAAGTGGAACGTACCGCATTTCATGTACAAGGGGATGCTGTGCGGTATGGCCTCGTTCAAGCAGCACGCAACCTTCGGATTCTGGAAGCACGACCTCGTGACCGGCTCGCCGCGCATTGAGGGGAGCATGGGATTCGGGCGGCTGACGAAGGTATCCGACCTGCCGCCGAAGGCGGTGCTCGCCGGATATGTCAAGAAGGCGATGGGGTTGAAGGACGCCGGCATCACGGTCGCGCCGGCGATGCGCCGCGCGCCGAAGCCGCCGGCGAAGGCGCCGGCTGACCTCGTTGCTGCTCTCAAAAAAAACAAGAAAGCGCGGGCCACCTACGATGCGTTCAGCCCGAGCGCCAAGCGTGAGTACGTCGAGTGGATTACCGGCGCAAAGGGCGCAGAGACGCGTGCTCGCCGGATCGAGACTGCCGTCGACTGGATGGCGGAAGGCAAGCAGCGGAACTGGAAGTATATGAAAGGGTAGCCAAGTCGACGATTCCTTGCTGACGGCCTATTCGTATCGCAGCGCGCGCATCGGTTCTATCTGCGCGGCGCGGTGCGCCGGGATGAAGCCGGCGGCAAGCGCCACCAGCGTCAGCGCGACGGTTGCTCCTCCGAGCACCGTCGGATCGGAACCGCGCATCTGGAACAGCAGCGACTCTGCCAGTTTGGCCAATCCGATCGCTGCACCGAGGCCGACCGTGCCGCCGACAACCGTCATAATACCGACCTGACGCAGCACCATGCTTCGCACACGACCGGGCGCCGCGCCGAGCGCCATCCGCAGTCCGATCTCGCGGGTCCGCTGAGAAACCGTGTACGCGAGGACGCCGTACAGGCCGATCGCAGCCAGCAGCGTGGCCAGCGTGGCGAACGCCGCGGATAACACGCTGATGAAACGGTCGAGAAACACGTTCTCCCGTACCTGCTGCGGCATCGTACGCAGATCCTCAACGGGAAGGTTGGGATCGAGTCGCGCGACAACCTTCGGGATGTTCGTCAGGAACGCCTCCGGATCCCCGGCCGTCCTGACGTAGAAACTGATCGACCCGACGCGCGCCGTATCGCCCTGTCGGTACGGCCGAAAGAACAGCGGCGGCACGTCGCCTTTCACCTCGCTGTATTTCGCGTTCTGCACGAAACCGACGATTTCCGTATCGAGCTTGCCGCTGCGATTGCCGATGTGCTTTCCAACGACGTCTCGGCCGAGGTTGAACTTCTTCGCAAACACCTCGTTGACGATGGCCACTTTCGGTGTGTCCTTTGCGTCGGCGCGCGTGAACTCGCGGCCCGCGATGAGCGGGATGCCGAACGTGCGGAAATAATCGGTGCCGACCTCGTTGAAGCGGGAATTGGTGTCGGTGTCGGGTCCGGCCTGGAAACCTTCGACCGACACGTCATTGCCCCAGTTGTTGCCGGCAAGCAGCGCCACGAGCGAATCGGTGACGCCGGTCACGCCCGGAAGCGCGGCCAGTTCCTCTTCGAGACGACCGAAGAAGTCCGTCGTTCGTTGCGGCGTGTAGCCATTCAACGCCGGGGACACGCCGAACGTGATGACGTTGTCCACGGTCACGCCGAGATTGACGCGCGCGACGTTGAAGAGACTTTTCGTGAAAAGGCCGGCCGAAATGAGCAGCGCCATGGACAGCGCAATCTGCACGACGGCCAGCGACGTGCGGAACCGGGCGGCGGACCGGGCCCCGGACGGTTGGCCCGCCTGACCCTTGAGCGACGCGATCAGGTCGGGTCTCGTACTGTGCAGCGCAGGAAACAGACCGAACAGCAAACCGGTACCGAGCGTGAGCGCGGCGGTGAACGCGAGCATGTTCGGATTGAGCTCTGTCCCGATCGTCTCCGCGGCCTCACGAGGCACCAGCGACACGATCAGATCCAGCGTCCACCGGGCCACCAGCAGGCTGGCGACGCCGCCGAAGATCGCGAGGAGGCACGATTCGCCGAGCAGCTGCGCCACGAGCTGGCGGCGGCTCGCGCCAATCGAGAGCCGGACAGCCATTTCGCTGGCGCGGGCCGCCGATCGCGCGAGCAGAAGGTTCGCGATGTTTGCGCACGCGATGAGCAGCACGAATCCCGTCACGCCGAGCAGCAGGTTCAGCGGCGCTTTCGCCTCTCGCATCACGCTGCTCTGCCCGTGCCGCCCAGGCTCGATCACGATCGGCTTCGCACGAAACCGCGCCATCGTCTGCTCGCTCATCCCCTTCTGCAGCGGCGCCTCGAGGTCGTTGATGATGGCGTGATACTGCGGGTTCAGGGCGGCGTTCGCCTGCGCGATCGAGACACCCGGCGCGAGCCGCGCGAAGAGGTAGTTGCTGTAGCTGCGCCGATTGTCGAACTCCTTCCACCCGGGATTCATTTCCGCGCGCATGGTAATCGGCACGTAGACGTGTGGCTTCGAGCCGATCGTCGTCCCCTCGAAGCCGCGCGGCGCGACGCCGACGATGGTCATCGTCTGGCCGTTGACGATCATCGATTGATTCAACGCGTTGGGATTCCCGCCGAACTGACGCTGCCAGTAGTCGTAGCTCAGCACGACGACGTGCGATTGTCCTGGAGCGGGATCGTCGCCCGGCCCGAGCAGACGGCCGAGCGCAGGAGCGACGCCCAGCACTGGAAAGTAGCTGCCCGAAACCATCATGCCCCTTCCGTTGACGGTCTGTTTGGCATACGCCAGGTTCGCACCGAAGATTCGATGCGCCGCGATTCCAGTGAAGACCGTCTGAATCTTCTCGAGATCGCGGAACATCGGATAGCTGAACACGGCGTCGCACTCGCCGGCGACGTTGCACGACTGCGATCCTGGCTTCGGGCCGGGCGCCCGCAGGTTGACCAGCGATCCCGGATCGTGGACCGGGAGCGACCTGAGGAGCATCCGATCGAAGATCGAGAAAATGGCTGCGTTCGCCCCGATCCCGAGCGCCAGCGATAGGATGGCGACCGCCGTGACGAAGGGGGTCTTGAAGAGGGTTCGAAAGGCGAACTTGAGGTTGAGCATAATAGTCCACTCGATAGACGAAACCTGAACGCATTTGGTTTACTGAATTTGGTGTGCGGACGGGTGACTTTGTAGTCGGAAGAATTTCATCCCACATGTCACATCTCAAACCGACCCATTCAGCAATTGAGTGACCGAGGTCGTATGGCACGAGCGAAACGGCTTGCGAAGCATATCGAGCGCACGCTGACCGGGCCCATGTGGCACGGCCCGGCACTGGCGCAGGTACTGGAGGGCGTGACCCACGAGCAGGCAGCTCAGCGGCCGATTCCAAGCGCTCACAGCATCTGGGAGATCGTGCTGCACGTGGCGGCGTGGGCCGAGATCGCGCGCGCCAGGCTGCAGGGACAGCGCACGGGCGATCCCACGACCGAAGAAGACTGGCCGCCGGTCGGCTCCATGCAGCTGGACGACTGGCGGCTCGCGATCGAGCGACTGGGCGTCAGTCACCGCCTGCTCGCGGAGGCCACGCGCGAGCTGAGCGACGAAGCACTGGAGGCAAACGTGCGAGGATTGGACTACTCGGTCGATGTGTTGCTCCACGGCGTGATCGAGCACGGGACGTATCATGGCGGGCAAATCATGATGCTGCGGAAAGCGCTTGGATAGTTGCAGCGCGAGCCTCTCTGGCGAGCGGAACAGATGAAGCCAAAATTCTTCAGATCGCAGCCCGACTTCCGCAAATGGCTCGAGAAGAACCATGCCACCCAAAAGGAGCTGTGGGTCGGCTTCTACAAGAAGGCGTCCGGCAGGGGCGGGCTCGTGTATGAGGAGGCGCTCGACGAAGCCCTGTGCTTCGGCTGGATCGATGGCCTGGTCAAGCGCTTCGACGAGATCAGCTACATGCAACGGTTCACGCCGCGGACCCGCGCGAGCTCGTGGAGTCTGGTGAACACGAAGCGCGTCGGCGAACTCACCAGACGCGGCGTGATGGCGCCCGCGGGGCTGAAGGCCTTCCGCGAGCGGAATCTCAAGCGATCCGGCGTTTACTTGTACGAGCAGAAGGATCGTTCGCTCGACCCTGCCTATGAAAAGACCTTCAAGGCAAACGAAACGGCGTGGACGTATTTTCAAGCGCAGCCACCGGGTTACCGTCGGCTCGCCATCATGTACATCATGACCGCGAAGAAGGAAGAGACACGACAGAAACGCCTGGACGCCATCGTGAAGGCGTCGGCGGAACAGCAGAGGACTCGATGGATGTGACCTCGGCCAGCGCACCGGACCGTCGCGCCTTTCGGATCGAGACCGCGACCGAACGCGACGTGCCGCTGATCCTGCAGTTGATCAAGGGCCTTGCGGAATACGAGCGGCTGGCCGATCACGTGACGGCCACCGAGGAAGGGCTGCGCGCGTCGTTGTTCGGCGAGCGTCCCGATGCCGAAGTGCTGATTGCGTACGACCAGGCGAAGCCTGTCGGGTTCGCGCTGTTCTTCCACAACTACTCGACATTCCTGGGTCAGCGCGGTCTGTATCTCGAGGACCTGTTCGTGTTGCCCGACTGGCGGCGTCGCGGCGTGGGACGGCAGCTCCTTGCGCGCCTGGCACGGCTGGCCATCGAACGCCGATGCGGACGGCTCGAGTGGGCAGTACTCGACTGGAACGCGCCAGCGATTCGCTTCTACAAGGCTCTGGGGGCGCGGCCGATGGCCGACTGGACGGTGTTTCGACTCACGGGCGATGCGTTATCCACTCTTGCCAAAACGGAAGTCTGAAGTCTCAAGTCTGAAGTACGAAGTCCGACCTTGGACTTCAGACTTCAGACTTCAGACTTTAGGGTTTAGCGCGGCCTTTGTTCTCGTACCAGCGGATCACGCCGCCGGCGCCCGTGCAGACGAGGTCCGGCAGCCGATCGCCGTTCATGTCGGCAGCGACGCAACCATTCATCGCCGCCTTGTCTTCGATGCGGCGGTATTGCCACTGGCCGTTCGCTGGATCGGCCGGCGCGTAGAAGACGTGAACGCCCGGCGTAGGATTGGGATTCCGCTCCGTGACACGCCCGTTGTCGTTGGCGATCACATCGTCGCGGCCGTCGCCGTTCAGGTCGACCACTGCCACCTCGTGTCCGCTGGAGACCTTGTCGAAGATGACCCGGCGATGCCAGGTGCCACCGCCTTCCGTGTAGATCACCACTTCGTTGCCATGCCATGGTTCGACCGCGGCGAGAAAGCGTTTGCCGTCTTGTTTGCCGACGCCGACATCGCTCGCGCCGAGGCGCGGCGCCTTCTCGGCGTGGGCGGACGACAGCAGCAGTTTCTCGAACTTCATCGTGTCGCCGCTGCCCATCCCGCGGTAGAGCGCGATGCCCTCGAAGCTGGCCACCAGGAACTGCTCGCGCCTGGTGCCGTCCCACGCCACCGGCCGCACGCGGTGGATGATGCCGGGAATGTCGTTGGCGACGAGATGTCGCTTCCAATCCTTTGGGCTGTACCAGAAGATCGACGCCTTGTCCTGGTCGTAGGTTGGCGCCGCGCCGGCTTCTCCGATCAGCGGCGCGTTAATCAGCTCTTTCTTGCCGTCGCCGTCGAGGTCGGCCCACGCCACGTGGTGTGAGGTCGGAAACTGATCGATTTTCTCGACCTTCCAGGGTTGACGCGGATCCCCCTCGTGGTGGGCGATCCAAATGAGCCCCGCACTGTTGGCGGGCTGCATCGCAAACGAGCTCTGGAACGCGATCTCCGGAATGCCGTCGCCGTCGATGTCGGCCATCGCCTGATTCACGATCTGCAGCGTGTCCGAGACGATCACGTGCCGGGTCCACGACGGGTTCTCATACCAGGCAAGCTCAGGCACCGACAACGAATTGGCAATGACGTCGAGCTTGCCGTCCTTGTTGAAATCCGCCACCGAGACCGAATAGCCACCTCGGAAATTCGCGTCGATATCGTGTGGCACGAAATCCACCGGTCCCGAGGGTGATGCACCTCGAAGAGCGGCGGCGACGGCGAACACTGCCACTGCGGCGAAACCTGTAGATTTGGCACTCATGGCGCCATCATCTTCGAGCGCCGGGGGTTGTTCAAGCGGTTTTGCGCCCTTCCCTGCCTTTTCTGCCCGTTTCGGCATCGACCGCGCTACAATGCTCCGATCGTTTGGCCGTTCTTTCACGGAGGCACTATGACTGTTTCACGCCGGAACTTCGTGGGTGGCTTTGCAGCGGCCCTGGGATATCTGGGAGTCGGTCCAGAGATTGATCTGTTCGCGCAGGGCCAGGGCCGCACCGGCGTACCGCGGCCGGGCATGGACGAATACGACCAGATCGCGCACCTGTCGAGCAACGAGAACTGCTGGGGGCCGCCCGATTCGGTGCTGAAGGCGATGAACCAGTCGTTCAAGTATGCGATGCGTTACGGTTATCCCGGCGGCGATGTCGTCGGCGAAGTTGCCAGGCTGCACGGCGTGAAGCAAGAGAACGTGCTGCTCACGGCGGGTTCAGGCGAAGTGCTCGACGTCGTCGGTACGACGTACTTGATGAACGGCAAGAAGGTGCTCGGCGTGGAGCCGACGTACAGCTCGGTCTACCAGCATGCGACGAGCATCAAATCGTCGGCGATCAAGCTGCCGCTGGCGAAGGATTTCCGTCAGAGCATTCCCGCATTCATCAAGGCCGCCAACGAGCACGCCAGCGAAATCGGGCTCGTGTACCTCTGCAACCCGAACAACCCGACCGGCGTGATCGTGACGAAGGACGAAGTGAAGGAACTGCTCGACGGCATCCCGAAGGACATGCCGGTGCTGATCGACGAGGCGTACCATCATTTCGTCGACGATCCGAAGTACGCCACGTCGATTCCGTACGTGCTCGAGGGTCGTCCGGTCATCATCGCGCGCACCTTCTCGAAGATTGCCGCGCTGGCCGCAATGCGAATCGGCTACGCGGTCGCTCCCGCGGAGATGATTCAGAAGATGCGTCCATACAGCATGGGCAGCGTCAACGTCGCCGCTCGATTCGGCGCAGTCGCGGCGCTCAAGGACACGCAGGGCCAGGCCGAGATCAAGAAGCGTACGATCACGCTCCGCAAGAAGACGCAGGCGGATCTGGAAGCCTACGGCTACGAGACCATTCCATCGGAAACCAACTTCTTCATGGTGAGCATCCCCCGCGAGATCCAGCCGGTGATCGAGGAGTTCCGCCAGAAGAAAGTTGCCGTCGGGCGTCCGTTCCCCCCGATGACGAAACACATGCGCGTGTCGGTCGGCACCGAGGACGAGATGGCGCGGTTCGTGACCGCGTTCAAGGAAATCTTCCCGGCGAAGTCTCGGACTACCGCAGGCGGGTAGCAACGGGGTTAAGGTCAGGCGATTAGGGATTAGCGGTTAGGGATTGAAGTCAGGGTTAGCCAAGGGCTGACCGCGTGTCACGCGGTAGCCCGACGGGCGAAGGCGGATGGGCGACGGTCTGCAGAGATCGTCGCCCATTTTCATTTCTGGCTCCATCATTTGCTGACACTTCTGGCTCTCCAACCACAGATTCGTCGCCCGCCGCACGGCCTGGTGCGACGCGCGGGAGCGGTTCGCGGAACGGTTTGGACGAACACGGTTTAGTGATTCGGGAATGCGCAGTTGGACGGTCCGTCCGTTGCATGACGGCTCTGGTCCCCACTCGCGCCAAGAGGTGTTCCGCGATGTCCATGGCTGGAAAAGTGCTCGTCGCCGACGATTACGGGCCGAATCTGTCGGGGCTCCGCCTGCTCCTTCAAGCCGCCGGCTACGATGTGCTGACCGCCTCGAACGGCAGCGAGGCCTTGCGAATGGCGCGGCACGACGCGCCCGATGTCGTCCTGCTCGATGTCGTCATGCCGGGCATGTCGGGTCTGGACGTGTGCGCGTCGCTCAAGCAGTCGAAGGCCACGCAGCTGACGCCCGTCGTCCTGATCAGCGGCGGCCGGGCGCGCGACACGCGTCTGGCCGGACTCGACGCCGGGGCGGACGACTTCCTCAACAAGCCGGTCGATCCCGACGAACTCTACGCACGTGTGCGCGCGCTCATCCGGCTCAAGAAAGCAACCGATGCGCTCGAGTCGGCGGAAGCGCTGTTTCTCGCGCTCGGCCGCATCATCGAAGCGCGCGATTCCTACACAGAAGGCCACTGTGAGCGCCTGGCGGAGTACGCGATCGCGTTGGGCTCGAGCCTGGCTCTGCCACAATCGGATCTCGACGCGTTGTATCGCGGTGCCTTCCTGCACGACATTGGCAAGATTGCCATCCCCGATCGTGTGCTGTTGAAGAAGGGAAAGTTGACGCGTCAGGAATACGCTCTGATGAAGCAGCATCCGGCGATTGGCGACGAGCTGTGCCGAACGGTCAGGTCACTCGATCCGGTGCGCCCGGTCATCCGGTCGCACCACGAGCGCCGCGACGGACGCGGCTACCCGGATCAGCTGGCCGGCGACGACATACCGCTGCTGGCGCGCATCGTGAGCGTCGTGGACGTCTTCGACGCCTTGACTACGGATCGCCCGTACCGAAAGGGCATTCGACGTTCGGCGGCATACAAGGTGATGATGGACCAGGCGCGAGGCGGCGGGTGCGATTGCGCTCTGGTCGAGGCCTTCATCGAGGTGCATCGTGCCGGCGAGTTCCGCCGAGCGGCGTCGTGACCGTTCTCATCCTGCGTGCGCGCGGTATTCGACGGGATCAATAGGCACCTCGATTACCGCCGGAACGTCGAGAAGCTGTGCCTCCTTGACGGCTTCCTCGAGCTCGTCGAGGGTCGTTACCCGGCGACTCCATGCACCGAAGGCGGCGGCCGCGGCGGCGAAATCGATGTCGCCGTACCGAACGCCGTAGTCCACATAGCCGCGTCGCTGCTGGGCGACCTGAATCAGGCTGAGGGCGTTGTCGTTGTAGACGACGGTGACGAAAGGGATCCGCCGTCTCACGCAGGTTTCGATGTCCGCGAACACCATTGCGAAACCGCCGTCGCCCATCGTGCACAGTACCGGGCGGTCCGGCATCGCGAGCTTCGCGGCCATCGCGGCCGGAAGGCTGTAGCCCATCGCGGACAGGCCATTCGACTCGAGGAACGTCATCGGCCGGGTGCTGCGCCAGGCCTGCGACACAATCAGCTTGATGGACCCGACATCGGTCGTGATGATCGTTTCCGGCGGAAACAGATCCCGCAGCCGCCGAGTGACGTCGAGCGCGGATAATCCTTTCTTTCCTTCCCGCCCGTCCAACCCCTGCTGGCGGTCAAACCCTTCCTGCCCGTCATGCCGATGCCGTCTTTCCTTCCCGTCCCGCACTTCCTGCTCCTGTCGCCCACGCAGCGTTGCTTCCAGCCGCATGCGAAACGCGGCTTCGTCTGCATCCGTCCACTCGAACGGTTCATACGGCCGATCGGCGAGGGCATTCAACGACGCGACGGTGTCGCCGATCAGCTCGAGCGCCGGGCGGTACTGGCCGGACGCAATCGACACCGGCGCAATCGACACCAGCTTCATTGTCTTGTGCCAGACCTTGTCGGATTCGACCGGATCGAATCCGACGCCGATCAGGAGATCAGCCTGCGCGAAGAAGTCGACGATGACCGCGTCGGCGGCGAGACCGCTGCAGACGGCGAAGTAGCGCGCGTGATCCTCGGGCAGAATGCCTTTGGCCTTTGGCGTCACGAAGACCGGCGCGTTCAACGCCTCGACGAATCGACGGACGGCGGGTGGATCCGCGTGCGGATTCAGATCCAGTCCGAGGACTACGATCGGCCGGCGCGCGCGCGCGATCTCGTCACGCAGGCGCGCAATCGCGTCCGGTTTCGGCGCCGGTGGCGGATCCGGTGAGAGGCTGACCATTGCCGGATCCTCGGCCTGGCGATCGGGCGTTCGCGCGACATCGCTTGGCAGGGCAAGATGCACAGGCCCGAACCGTGGTGTCATCGCCGACTGCCAGGCGTGCCGCACCGTGGCAGCGGTATTGACGCCGTCGAGCGTGATCGTCTGTTTCGTGAACGGACGAAACACAGCATTCAGATCCAGCTGCTGATGCGTGGCGTATGGCGCAGCCGTCGTCGACATGGTGGCCGTAATCGCGATGAGCGATGAGCGATCGAGATACGCGTTGGCCACGCCGAGCGTCAGGTTCAAGGCTCCAGGGCCAAGCGTCGAGACACAGACGCCAGGCTTGCGTTCGATCTGGCCAGACGCATCGGCCATGAAAGCCGCCACCGCCTCGTGGCGGACGAGAATAAATTCAATGCCGACCTTGCGCGCGGCCTCGATGAAGTCGAGGATTTCACCGCCAGGGAGTCCGTACATGCGAGTGATTCCGGCGTCGCGGAGCGTGGAGGCGAGGACATCGGCGACAGTTGGCATAACGAGGTTCGTAGGTTCGTAGGTTCGCGGGTTCGCAGGTTCGCGGTTCGGGAACTTTCGAATCCACGAACTCGCGAACCCTCGAACCTCGCCATCAAACTATAATCCGACGGCGCGATGGAAAGCCGACCGAGCTTCATGGCGGTGCGTGTCGCGCGCGTGGACGCGTGACTCATATGGCGGGACCCGGAGGCTATCCATTCGCAGATCTGGCGCTCGCGCGCCGGCTCGAACGAACGGAGGGCGTGGCCAGTTCGCGTTCGATCGAAGCACGCGCCAGCATCGCGCCCGAGCGCGGCGCGTGCTGGATCGAAGTGGCCGGAACGCTGGCGATGTTCGATGGTCCGACGTCACCGCTGACGCAGACGTTCGGCCTCGGGATGTTCGAGCCCGTCACGGAAACGGCGCTCGATCAGATCGAAGCGTTCTTTCGCGACCGAGGCGCGCCGTCTTTCCACGAAATCAGCCCGCTTGCGCACGAATCCACGGTCGCGCTGCTGAACGCGCGGAGGTATCAGCCGTTCGAGTTCACCAGCCTGATGTATCGATCGATTGCGGACTGGAGCTCGCCGCCTCCGTCCAATCCGGCGGTCCGCGTGCGGATAATCGCGCCGGATGAATCGGAGGTCTGGGCGCGAACGGCGATGGCGGGATGGAGTGACTATGCGTCTCTCGGTGACTTCATGCTCGGCATGGGGCGCATGAATGCGGCGACCCACGGTGCGCGATCGTATCTGGCCGAGCTCGACGGCCGGCCGATTGCGACGGCCAGCCTCCGCATCCACGACGGCGTCGCATTTCTCGCCGGTGCGGCCACGATCCCGTCGGCGCGACGCTGCGGGGCGCAACTGGCGCTGCTCGATCGCCGTCTCCGCGATGGCGTCGACGCCGGCTGCGATATCGCCATGATGGGCGCGGCGCCGGGAAGCGCCTCGCAGCGCAATGCCGAACGCCACGGATTTCGGATCGCTTACACACGCGTGAAGTGGAGAGCAGCACCTTGAACCTTACGGCGAGATACTCACATTCTTGAACGACGCTAGCCCGGCCGTATTTCGAATAGTGTCCACCGCGTCGCAGACACGCCTTGACATTCTAGGTGAGCGTCCGCATACTCACCTAGAATGTCTACCGAAGAGCGTCTGGAACTGCTTCAAGGTACGCTCGACCTGCTGATCATGCAGTCGCTGCGCCGCGGTCCGGCGCACGACCACGCGATCATGCAGGCGATCGAACGCAGGTCGGGGTCGGTCCTCCACGTCGAACAGGGATCGCTCTATCCGGCGCTGCACCGTCTGATCAAGCGCGGCTGGATCACCTTCGAACACGGCACGTCAGAAAACAACCGCCGAGCGAAGTACTACAAGCTCACCGCCAAGGGGCTGAAGCAGCTCGCGGTCGAGACCTCCAATTGGGAAAAGCTCGCAAGTGCCATCGCTCGCGTTCTGAGGCCGGCATGATCTGGCGACGCCGCCGGGCGCTCGACGATCTCGACGAGGACATTCGCGAACATCTTGCGCGTGAAACAGAAGAGAATATCGCGCGCGGCGTGTCGCCAGAAGCGGCAGACGCGGCGGCGCGCCGCGCATTCGGCAGCGTCACACGAATCAAAGAGGACACGCGAGCGGTGTGGGTGCCGATCTGGGCGGACCAACTCCTACAGGACGCCCGCTACGCGCTGCGGCTCGTTCGTCGAAGTCCAGGCTTCGCATCGCTCGTCGTCGCTACCCTCGCCCTCGGCATTGGTTTGACGACCGCCGTGTTCAGCGTCGTCAACGCGGTGTTGCTGCGGCCGCTGGCGTACCGAGATGGCAGCCGGCTGATCTGGATCGTGACGTACGACGATCGGGTACCGATGATCGAGGTCGTGTCCGCGCCGGATTTCGTGGCTTTCCATGACGACGCATCGACCCTCGAGCGCGTTGTCGCCTTCGACGTCAGCATGGAACGGGTCACGGCGAAAGACGGCGTCGTGGCGACGCGAGTGGCGACAGTGTCGAGCGACTTCTGGGACCTCGCCGGCGCGACGCCGGCGCTCGGCCGGCTGCCTTCGACGAACGAGGACGCGATCGTGCTGTCGCACGCATTCTTCGAAAGCGCATTCAACGGCGACCCAACCCTGGTCGGACGAATGGTCACGGTCAACGATCGGCAGGTGCTCATCGCCGGCGTTCTGCCGCGAACATTTCGTCCGCAGCTGCCCGCGCCGGCCGCTGTCTCGCAGCTGCCGCCCAGCGAGGTCGAGGCGTATCACGCAACGACGATCCAGCCGCCGTCGCCGACCGACCTCGGCGTCCGGCTGTTCTACGTGATCGCGCGGACAAGGCCTGGAGTCACCGTCGCCCAAGTGACGAGCGAACTCGAGACGCTGCGCGCGGACGTTCAGCGCGCCTATCCGAAGCTCCCGTCCGCGCCTCGACTGAGAGTGACGCCGTTCGCGGACGTCCTCGTCGGACAGGCGCGGCGCCCACTGTTGATTCTGTTCGGCTGCGTCCTCCTCGTCTTGACGATCGCGTGTGTCAACATCGCGAGCCTGCAACTCGCACGCGCGTCGGCACGGCACAAGGAAGTGGCCGTGCGCGCGGCCATCGGCGCCGGACGCGGACGCGTGCTGCGGCAGTTTGTCGTCGAAAACCTGCTGCTCGCTTCGGCCGGCGGCATCGTCGGGCTGCTTGTCGCTCGCGCCGCCGTGTCGTCGATGGTTCAACTGCTGCCGTATGCGATTCCGCGCCTGACCGAAACGACGATCGACGCCCGCGTGCTGACGTTTGCCAGCATCGCGTCGGTCGTAACCGCGCTTGCCTGCGGGATCGCGCCGGCTGCCGCGTTTCGGCGGATGAACGTGCAGGATGCGCTCAAGGACGGTACGCGGATGACCACGGCTCCGCCGCGAGCGCTGCGCGCACGTCGCGCGCTCGTCACGGTCGAACTCGCGCTCGCGTCGGTCCTCGTCGTTGCAGCCATGTTGCTGGTCAAGAGCCTTTGGCGAATCACTGCATATCCCGCGGGCTTTGACCCCGAGCATGTGCTCACACTGAAGGTGCAAATGTCCGGTCCGGCGTACCGCACGCCGGAAAGAAAGCGCGCGTACCTCGACGAGGTGCTGCAACGGACCGGAGCCGTACCCGGCGTGCTCGCAACGGGCGTCTCATCGGCTGCGGTCGCGCGAACCCGTCTCATCCGCCAGGACGGCCGGCCCATGTCGATCCTCGATCGTCCGATCGTTCGTCTGAACGTCACGTCGGCGGGATACGCCGCGGCAATCGGCATGCGCATCGTCGAAGGACGATGGATGACCGACGCTGAACCGTCGGCTGTGTTTGTGATCAACGAAGCGCTGGCGCGTCGATACTTCCCTGGCGAGAACCCGATCGGTCGGCGTCTGCTGCTTCCGAACGGACCGGATCCCGCACGCGCGATCCCTGTCCCTATCGTCGGGATGGTCGCCGACCTCCGCATTGCGGATCTCGAATCGGCCATCGAGCCGGAGCTGTTCCTCGATTACCGTCACGGCAATCCGTTTGCGATGACGGTCAGTGTGCGAACGACAGGCGATCCTCTGCACGTCGCGCCGACGGTCCGGGCGAAGCTGGCTGCGATCGACCCGACACAAGCGTTGTTCCAAGTGAAGCGCCTCGACACCGCGCTCATCGACTCGATTGCCCCGCGGCGAATGACGTTGACGTTGCTCGCGGTGTTCGCCGGATCAGCGCTGCTTCTCGGCGTCATCGGCATCTATGGCGTGATGGCGTATTCGGTCGCGCAGCGGACGCAGGAGATCGGCGTTCGAATGGCTCTCGGGGCCACGCGACAAGCAGTTCTGATGATGATCATGACACAGGGCATTCGATTGACAGCCGCGGGTGTCGCGGTCGGAGCGGTTTCCGCCGCCGGGACGAGTCGAGTGCTGACAAGCCTCTTGTACGACATCCAGCCGACCGACGGCGCCTCGTTCGCTGTTGCGTGTGTCGGCGTCGCAGCGACGGCGATCGCGGCGTGCAGCCTTCCTGCGATAGCGGCTTCTCTGGTGGATCCCGTCGTAGCGCTGCGATGTGAATAATGCGTATGGCGCGCGATAGTCGTAATCAGAAACGCCGATCTGATTCCGGCAGGCCAGTCGATACATTCGTCCGTGGTAGGCGACTACTCAGGAGAATTCTGCCGGGCAGCTGCCGCCACCACCAATTGGCACTGCACTGGTAGCCCAGGAATCACGCACCGAGTAAGAGGGAACAGCGTGTGGGGTCAGCCACTTGTTCAGCACGCCTGTTGAGCCAAACGGCGCCGTCACTCGTGCCGCAGGGCTTCCATGGGATCCACGCGTGACGCGCGACTGGCGGGCACGTAGCAGGCTACAAGGGCGACCACCACCCAGATGACAGCTGCGGCGACGTGCGTGGAAGGCGTACCCGGGCGGATGCCGGCCTGCACCGAGGCGAGCGCGCGCGTCGACGGGATCGCAAGGACTTCACCGATGACGACGCCTGCGACCACGATCGCGAGACCGTGCAACACGACATCGCGAAAAATCTCACCGCGCCCCGCGCCCAACGCCATCCGAACGCCGATTTCCTGTGTCCGAAGACTTACGCGATACGCGATCACCCCGTAGAGACCGATGGCTGCAAGCACCAACGCGAGCAGGCCGAAACCAGAGAGGACTGTCGCCATCCAGCGAACGCTTGTGAACGACCTATCGATGTAGGTGCTGAGCGGCTCCACCGCATACACGCGGATGCTCTGCCCCATACCGAGAAGGGTTTCGCGCACTGCCGGCACCATGCTCGCCGAGTCCGTGCCGGTCTGGAGCAATACGGCTGTGAGGCCACCGGAGTACTGACGCGTGAACGGTCGATAGAATCGCGGCTGGGGAGGTTCGCCCACGGCGCGGACGGCCGAGTCGCGCACGACGCCGATCACGATCGATGCTTGAGAGGCCTGACAGCCGATCAAGACGCGTTCGCCAATTGGAGAGGTGTTGGGCCACAGGTGTCTCGCGAGACTTTCCGTGATGATGGTCGTGGATGTTTCGCGTGGCAGATCGATCGACGTGAAGTCGCGGCCTGCAATCATCCCGATGCCCATCGTCTGGAAGTACCCCTGATCGATCTCATTGGTCGAAACATGCAGCTGCGGGCCGCCGGACAGCGATGCGCAATCGGTTCCGGCCGGCATCAACGGCAACGCTGACGTTTGTGAGGCGTTCAGCACGCCGGGCAATGCTCGCAGGCGGTCGAGCGCCTGTGCGTAGAGTGCGCGGCGGGCCTCGGGTGTCGACGCCGAGGGAAAGTAGATGTACGCGTAGAGCCGGCCGCTGACGGTGAAGCCCGGATCGGTGACTTGCAGCCGCCGCAGCGACGCGATCACGCTGCCCGCGATGAGGAGCAACACGAACGAGAGCATGACCTGTGCGACAAGCCCGAAGGGACGCCGACGCCGAACTGAGCCCCCAACCTGCCCCTTAAATCCTGCGACTCCGCTGATCTGCGATCCCCGCCACGCGGGTACCAGCCCGCAGATCAGCGTTGTTGCGAGCGAGAGGATCGTCGCAAACGCGATCACGCGTCCGTCGAGCGACAGATCCAGCTCGATGGGAAAGGTCGATCGCATCGAGGGCATGACGTGTTCGAGGATTCTGGTCGTCCAGAGTGCGAGTAAGAGACCACTCGCGCCGCCGCCGAGAGCCAGCACGAGGCTTTCGGTCAGCAGTTGGCGCAGCAGACGCGATTTCGTGGCGCCAAGTGCCCGTCGCACTGCCAGTTCGCGCTGGCGCAGCGATCCGCGCACGAGCAGGAGATTGCCGACGTTCACGCACGCGATCAGCAGAACAAGGCCGACGACGATCATGAGCAGCGATGCGCTCAGGCTGACGAGGCGCCGGCCACCGGGATTGGGGATTCCACGTATCGGTTCTGCCACAATCGGCGGCAGCGGTTCCGTTGATACGTCATGCTCGGCGACGAGTTGTGCTTCGATGCCATTCAGTTCGGCTGACACCTGTCCCGGCGTCGCGTCCGAGCGTAGGCGGCCGAAGACCATCACGAGCCGGCGCGACCGGTTGTCGAGCATCGCCGTCAGTGTCGGGCGTGTCCGCATCGGCACCCAGATGTCCGTGCGATACGGTGCGAAGATCCCAGTGAAAGCCCGCGGTGCGACGCCCACGATCGTGTAGGACTGCGCCTCCGATCCGATGCTCCGCCCGAGCACATTCGCACTTCCGTCGAATCTGTTCTGCCACACCGCGTAGCTGATGACAGCCACTGGCTCCGTCTCGCTCGTGAACCAGCGTCCAAGGACGGGCGCAACGCCAAGCACGGCACCGTAGTTCGCGGACACGACCTCGGCGACCACGAACTCGCTTACAGCATCGACTTCCAGATCCGATTCCATCGGGAATGATGCCGTGAGGCCCGAGAGAAGACGCCCGCGTGCCTGTAGATCCCGGAAGTCCGGATAGGAAAAGTTCGCAGTGGTTCCGCGACTGAGCATCAACAGGCCCGTAGGATCGGCGACGGACAACGGTCGAAACAGCACGCTGTTCAGCGCGCTGAAAATAGACGTATTGGCGCCGATGCCCAGGCCCAGACACAGTACCGCGAGCGCCGCGAAGCCCGGAGATCGGTTGACTTGTTGAACGGTGTAACGGAAATCCTGAACGAGATCGGTCGCCCATGCGAGCGGCCACACCTCACGCGCTCGTTCCTTGGTCTGCTGAACACCTTGTAGGGCGAGGCGTGCCCGGCGTTCGGCTTCCATGCGGCTAAGCCCCAGGCGCTCGCCAGCGCGAGTCTCCATTTCAAGATGGAACGACAACTCGTCGTCCAGGTCGGCTTCTGCGCGGCCGCGTCTGACGAGGGGCAGTAATCGGGCGGGCAGAGCGTCAAGCCATCGCCTGAGGGTCACCGTCAGGCCTCCTTCAGGCGAACCACGCGGCTGATGGCAGAGGATAATCGCCGCCATTCCTCGGTTTCCTCTTCCAGCCTCCGGCGGCCCGAGGTGGTCAGCGAGTAGAACTTGGCTCGGCGGCCGAGCTCGCTCGTCCTCCACTCGGCCTTGATCCAGCCTTGCTGTTCGAGCTTGTGGAGGGCCGGGTACAGCGATCCGTCGCTCACATGCAGCTCGTCCGCCGAGACCTGGCTCAACCGCTGGCTGATCGCCCAGCCGTGGAGCGCTTCGAGCGCCAGAATCTTGAGGAGGAGGAGATCAAGCGTGCCCTGAACGAGATCAGACGGCTTGCTCATGACTATGCCCTCGGTAACCTATATATCGGTTACCGAGACCATAACACACCAGTCCCGGTGGGAACAACGGTCATCTCTCCATCTGTCGGCGTCGCTGCAGAATCGTGAGCAGACGCGGAAGGTCCGCCTCAGCGCCGATATTCGTAACGATGACCGCCGTAGTGGCTACGAAGCCGCTTAGAACTGCTGGGCGCGACAGCGCGCTGGGGTTTTGATACAGCCTCTAAACTGATATGGAACGACTCTGTCGAGTTACCTAGATCATCTTCGTCGTCTTACTCTGGTTCTGATGGGAACGCAGCATCGGAGGTAGCCGAGTCGGCTGTCGCGACGGTTGATCACTCTGATATTCGCGGGTCGGAACCGCATAATCGTGATCCGTCGGGAGCTGCCTCGGACTAAGAGCGCGGGTCGAGCTCGAAAGCCCGCCGCATAGGTTAGTCGAGGATTCTCCATTCCGTGTGCCTCTCGGCTACCACCGTCACTGCGTGCCCAGTCGTCAGTCGGTTAGGCGACCATCGGTTTCACCGACTCGGTTTGGGCTTCCACATGAACTCCGATCGCCCAGATGAATCCCAACAGCTCGCGACCGATGGCGGTGATCGTTTGCTGTTTGCATTTCCCTTTTGCGGTCAACGTGCGATAACGCGCATGCAATCGGTGCTGTGCTTTCCACGCGATCGCGGTCACGTCGGCACTCGCGGTGGCCTGGCGTTTCCGGAGCGCGGCGCCAATGGCCGGGCGGTGCCGATAGGCCCAGGCGGCTTCGACCACGGCACGACGGAGGTGCGCGTTGCCGGTTTTCGTAATGCCTCCGCGCCGGGTTCGCGCGCCGCTCGAATCCTCGCTGGCCACGGCCCCGCTGTATCCCATCAGCTGGCGCGGTGTGGCGAAGCGCGAGAGTTCGCCGACTTCCGAAGCAATCGTTACCGCCGAGACCAACGCGACGCCGCGCAGCGCTTGGAGCGCGTCGATGACGGCCCGCATCCGTTCGGGCGCGGTCTGCACCGCGTCGTCGATGGCGCGCTCGAGTCGCGCCACGCGATCGGCCATATGCTCGACCTCGTGGAGGTAATCCAGCAAGGTGGCCTCCTGCGCCCCGTGCTCAAAGTGGAGGGTCTTCACCCACGCGACATAACGCGCCGTCCACGACGGCATCGCGGTCGATGGACGCCGGCCGTGGCGCAGCAAGAACTTGCCCAAGCGATGACGCGCCCGCTGTTGATCCTTCTTCGCGGCTGCCCGAGCTCGCACCAGATCCCGCAAGGCTTCATGCGCCCCGTCCGGCACCCACACCGGCGTCAAGTCCCCCGCGCGATAACTCCGGGCCAGCTTCGTCGCGTCCCGCCGATCCGTCTTCACGCGATCGCCCGACTTGACGGGCACCAGGGTGGGCGCGATGACCTCGCATTTCACCCCAAGCGCCGTCAGCTGCCAATACACCACATACCCAGTCGGGCCTGCCTCGTAGCACACCCGCAACTCCTTGGCCGGCCCGAGCTTCTTCATCAGCTTTCGTATCGACTCCGGCCGATTGGGGATGATGCCGAGGCAGCGAACCTCTCCGCTCTGCTCCGCTACTGCGACCGCAATCGTTTCCGCATGGACATCGAGACCGACAAATCGTACCGTGGTCATGACCGGCTCCTTCGCATGTGGCTCTGCGTTGTGCAGTCCTTCAACTCGCAGCGTAACCCACGAGCTGCGAATTGGAGTCGGTCGTTCCATTCTGACTAAGGAAGTACCGCCGTGATATTCCTCTTCGGCACCTGTCCGACTTTGATCTCCGCGATCTCTCTTCGCGCGGCGATGTCGATCACCGACACCGAATTCGATCCGGCGTTCGCGACGTAGACGCGCTTGCTGTCGGGTGTGAACGTCAGCCAGTCTGGATGATGGCCGACTTTCGATTCGCCGAGGAGCTTCAGGTCGGGCATCGAGTACAAGTAGATCCGTGTGTTCATCTTGCTCAGTACGCACAGCATCTTGCCGTCAGGGGTGACGCCGATGCCGTGCGACGGTGACCCCTGCAGTCCCTCTGTCACACGCTCGGCGGCAGGCACTTCCGGCAGCTTGATTTTGTCCACGACCTGATGCGTGGCGAAATCGACGGTGACGAAGCCGTTGAAGTTGGAGAGCTGCACGAAGATCCGCCGCGTCGAGCCGTCGGGATTGGTTTCGAACGTCATTGGTCGAACCCCGTCCTCGGTAGCGACCGTCCAGACGATCTCCTCCGTCTTCTGATCAATCACGGTGATCTTTCTGCCCGGAATGGATCCCGCGACCACGAAGTTGCCATCGGGCGTCACGTACGTGTTGTGAATCCCGCCTTCGGTGCGGATGCTCTTCACGCGCGTCAGCGTGGCGGTATCGATCACGTCGATCGCGCCGGCGCCGGCGACGATCGCGGCGTATACCCGCCTGCCGTCCTTGCTCACCGCGATGTTGTTCGGATGGTTCGTCAACGGGATCTGCTTGATGACCTTCATGGTCTTCAGATCGGCGACGTCCACCGTCGATTCGGCCTCATTGGTGATGTACAGGCGCCTGCCGTCGGGCGCAACGGCCGCACCGTGATTCACCTCGATGCCGCCGATCTCGCCGACCACCTTGTTGGTGGCGGGATCGATCAGCATCACGCTGTCGCCGGCGGCGTTGGTCTGGATGATGCGCACGGTGCTGGCCTGGAGGGTGGCCCCAGCCAGCAGAGATAGCAGCAGGATTGAGAGCTTGGTCTGCATAGAGGAACACTTTAAACTACCCAGCCATGAGGCTGATTCTCTTTTTGCTCATGGCCGCTCAGACCGCCGCGCCGCGCGCGCCAGCCTCCACCCTGGATTACGAGACATTCAAGGCGAAGGTCCAGCCGCTCCTGCTCGAGAAACGTCCAGGTCACGCGCGGTGCTACACCTGTCACTCGACCGGAACCGCCTTTCGGCTCCAGCGTCTGCCGCCGGGCCGAACGGCATACACCGAGGAGGAATCGCGGAAAAATTTCGAAGCTGTGACCCGTGTGGTCGTCCCGGGCGTGCCCACGAAAAGCCGGCTGCTCACGATGCCGCTCGCGCACGAAGCCGGCGGGACCGAGTTCCACCCGGGGGGCAAACACTGGGAGACACAGGACGATCCTGAGTGGAAGGTCCTGGCGGAATGGGTGAAAAACGCGGCCACCGCGTCGCCGTAGCGCCTCGCGTCAGGGCCTCGGCGTTGGGGACTGGGGACCCCAATCCCCGTCTTTCCTCTGGTACCGAGACGCGGATTTGTTCATACTATGGGGCAGCCAAACGGCCGTGGCGCCCGGGGAAGGCGCCCCTCACAAGGAGACGACATGGCGAAGAAAGCAGCAAGCAAGCGGAAACCAAACGCGGCCTTCATGAAGCCGGTGCAGCCGGACGATACGCTGGCCGCAGTGGTCGGCAACAAGCCGATTCCGCGCACCGAAGTGACCAAGCGGCTGTGGGCGTACATCAAGAAGAACAAGCTCCAGGATCAGAAGAACAAGCGGATGATCAAATCCGACGACACGCTGAAATCCGTGTTCGGCGGCAAGACGTCCGTCAACATGTTCGAGATGACGAAACTCGTCAGCAAGCACGTCAAGTAAACCTGTTCTGGCTGATGGCTGCGTGGCTGATGGCCCTGCCCGAGCCATCAGCCGTCGGCCGTCCATGAATCCCGTTCTCGACATCAACGGAATTTCGCTGCACTACGACATCGTCGGTGAAGGCGAGCCACTGCTCTTTCTGCACGGAGGCCTCGGCACCGGCGACAACTGGAGATACATCTTCTCGTCAGCACCCAAAGGCTATCGGTTGATCGCACCCGATCAGCGCGGCCACGGCGCGACGACGAATCCGTCGAGGCTCTTCACCTTCCGCCAGGTGGCGGCGGACATGTTCGCGCTGCTCGATCATTTGCACCTTGATCGTGTGAAAGCGATTGGCATCAGCGGCGGCGGCATCGCGCTGATGCACATGGCGGCCATGGAACCGCCGCGCATCGAGGCGATGGTCGTCGTCAGCGCACCGCCGTACTTTCCGGCGAAGGCCCGCTCGATTCAGGCACAATTCAGCGAGGCCATGATTCCCGAGCCGGAGCGCGCGGCGCTCCGGCGACGCCACACGCAGGGTGAAGAGCAGATCAAAACGCTCTTCGAGAATGTGAAAGCCCTCGCCACTGATTACGACGATGTCGCGTTCACGCCACCAAAGCTGGCAACCATCACCGCACGCACGCTGATCGTCTTCGGCGATCGCGACTTCCTGTATCCGGTGCAGCTGGCGTTCGATCTCCATGCGGCCATTCCGAATTCCCATCTGTGGGTGATCCCGAACGGCGGACACGGTCCGGTCTTCGGCGCGGACGGTCCGCGATTCGTCGACACCGTGATGCCGTTTCTGCGAGGCGAGTGGAAGTGATGGATGCGTGGCCTGAAAGGCTCGCGCTCCAGCTGACGGGTTCGCTCTAACAGCTGAAAGGTTCGCGCTCCAGCTGAAAGGTTCGCGCTGCGGCTGAAAGGCTCGCGCGACATCTGATGACTACTGTCGCCCGTAGCGCGAGCTTTCAAGCGAGCGTCGTGTGCTACGATTCGCTCAATCCCCGTCATGCATACACGTCGGTTCTTACCAGGACTCATCGTCCTCTTCATTGGCAGCGGCTGCGCTGCGCTGATCTACGAGATCGTCTGGTTCCAGCTTCTGCAGCTCGTCATCGGATCGTCGGCGATCTCGCTCGGGATTCTCCTCGGGACGTTCATGGGGGGCATGTGTCTCGGCAGCCTGTTGCTGCCGCGACTGATTGCGCCGCGCGAGCACCCGCTTCGCGTCTACGCCTATCTCGAGATCGGCATCGGCCTCTGCGGCGCGCTGATTCTCGTTGCCATGCCGCTCGTCGGCGGCGTCTACACGGCATGGGCCGGCACCGGCGTCGCGAGCATCGTGCTCCGCGCGGTCGCGGCCGCTGTGTGCCTGCTGCCGCCGACGATGCTGATGGGCGCGACGCTGCCGGCGATTTCGCGCTGGGTGAGAGCCACGCCCGACGGCGTGGCGTGGCTCGGTTTTTTCTACGGCGGCAACATCGCGGGCGGAGTCGCGGGAAGTCTCTTGGCCGGTTTCTATCTGCTCCGGGTTTTCGACGTCGGCACCGCCACGCTGGTCGCCGTTGTTCTCAACGGTCTCGTGTCGGCGATCGCGTTGATTCTCGCGCGCCGTACGACCTACGAACCGGACGCGACCGTGTCGCATGGCATCGGGCCCACGGGCGTGCGAACCGTGTATGTCACGATCGCGCTCTCAGGCTTGACCGCGCTTGGCGCCGAAGTCATCTGGACGCGTCTGCTGTCGCTGCATTTCGGCGGAACCGTCTACACGTTCGCGCAAATCCTCGCCGTGTTCCTTGTCGGTCTCGGCATCGGCAGCACTGCCGGTGCGTCGATTGCCAGGACGTCGGCGGCGCCGCGCGTGGCGCTGGGGTGGTGTCAGTTATTGATCTGCGCCGCCATGGCATGGGCCGCGTATCAGCTCACCGAATCTTTGCCGTACTGGCCGATCAATCCGTCGCTCGCGACCACGCCGTGGTACACGATTCAACTCGATCTGGTCCGGTGCATGTGGGTCGTGCTGCCGGGCGCGATCTTATGGGGGGCAAGCTTTCCGCTGGCACTGGCTGCGGTTGCATCGACCGACCAGGACGCGGCGCGCCTCGCCGGCGGCGTGTACGCCGCGAACACCGTCGGCGCCATCCTGGGATCGCTGGTGACGAGCTTCATCCTCGTGCCGTGGATCGGCAGCTCGCATGCCGAGCAGACGCTGATCATCATCTCGGCGTTGTCGGCGCTGCTGATGCTCGAGCCTTCGTACAGCGGCGCCGCGACGAAAACCACCACAGCGCCGTCCGGGAACGCCGACACGACATTGGGCTCCGGGCGTTTCAATCTGGCGGGAACAATCGTGCTCGGCGTCGCGATGGTTGCCGCAGGCCTTCTCGCCCGCAGCGTCCACGCGTTACCGGGGCTTCTGGTGGCGTACGGCCGCTACTCGGCGACGCGCGTCGGGCAGGCCGACGTCATCTACGTGGGTGAGGGCGTCAATGCATCTGTCGCGGTATCGGAACTCTCGAACGGTGTCCGAAACTACCACAACGCTGGCAAGGTGCAGGCCTCGAGCGAGCCGCAGGACATGCGCCTGCAGCGCATGCTCGGCCACCTGACGACGCTGATTCCGAGACAAGCCAGGAAGGTTCTCGTGATTGGATGCGGCGCAGGCGTCACCGCCGGAGCAGTGTCCGTTGATCCCGCTGTCGAACACGAGACCATTGCCGAGATCGAACCGCTCGTCCCCCGAGTCGTATCCACGTATTTCAGCCAGCACAACTTCGATGTGGTCCGCAACCCGAAGGTGCAGATCCGAATCGACGACGCGCGGCACTTCGTCGAGGCGACGGACGAGATGTTCGACGCCGTCACCTCGGATCCGCTCGATCCCTGGGTGAAAGGCGCGGCGATGCTTTACACGGAGGAATTCTTCGGGATGGTGAAGAAGCACCTGAATCCCGGAGGCGTCGTGACGCTCTTCGTTCAGCTGTACGAGAGCAACACCGACGCTGTGAAGAGCGAGATTGGCACGTTCCTCGAGGCCTTTCCCAACGGCATCGTCTGGGGAAACACCAACGAAGGGAAGGGCTACGACCTGGTGCTGCTCGGTCAGGTCGAGCCGACCAGAATCGATGTGGACGCGATCGAAGCGAAGCTGCAGCGGCCGGAGTACGCACCGGTCAAGCAATCGCTTCGCGAAATCGGAATGAACTCCGCAGTCGATCTGTTTTCGACCTATGCAGGCAGGAAAGCCGACCTCGAACCCTGGCTCCGCACGGCGCAAATCAACCACGACCGCAACCTGCGACTACAGTATCTCGCGGGGCTGGGCTTGAACCTGTACCAGGCCGACAGGATCTACGCCGACATGCTGCGCTACGTATCCAAAATGCCCGACGACCTCTTCATCGCCTCGGAAGGGACCAAGCAGAATCTGTTCAGAGCCATCCGGACCGCGCAGGGCCGATAGCGCCAAACTGATACACAAAGGCCGCAACCGTCACAACGGGTCCGCATCGCAGTCGGGTATGCTCCCGACGAAACGGCGGTGTCCGTAGCTGTGTCTTCAGGGAGGCGGTTTTCATGTCAATCGACCGACGGCTCGCGGCGTTTCTCAGCTTCCTTACATCCCTCGTTCTCGCAACCCTCTGCGACGCGCAGACGTTTCGGGGCAGCATCACCGGCCGTGTCGTGGATCAGACCGGCGCCGTGCTGCCGGGCGTGACGATCACGGTTACCAACGATGCCACAGGCGTGTCGCGTACGACGATGACATCGGCGACCGGCGACTTTTCCGTCCCCGATCTGCAGCTGGGGAACTACACGGTCGAGGCGGCCTTGCAGGGTTTTCAGACGCTGCAATCGAAGGTCGAAGTCACGGTCTCGAAGATCGTGTCGCTCGACCTGAAGATGGGAATCTCGCAGGTCGCCGAGACCGTCCTGGTGTCTGGCAGTTCGCCGCTGCTCGATACGGTATCGACCGCGCTGAGCAACGTGATCAAACCCAAAGAGGTCCAGGATCTGCCGCTGAACGGCCGCGACTTCACGCGCATGCTGCAGCTCGCGCCCGGCGTGGCCGGCAACTCGGTGAACGGCAACCGGACACGCGGCAACAATTACCAGATTGACGGCGCGGACAACAACGACGCGTTCCAGAACGTCGCGGCGGTGAACCAGGGCGGCGTAGGCGGGGTTGCCGGAACGCTGCTGCCGATCGAAGCGATCGATCAGTTCTCGGTGCAGTCCGGCGGATCGGCCGAGATGGGACGCAACGCGGGATCGAGCATCAACCTCGTGATCAAGTCGGGGACGAACAACGTCCACGGCAGCGGCTTCTACTTCAACCGGAACGAGCACCTCGCTGCGTTGTCACCGGTTCAGGCGCCGGGCAGCCCGAAACGGGAGATCCGCAACAATCAGTACGGCGGTTCGCTCGGCGGCCCCATCGTCCGCAACAGGACGTTCTACTTCTCGGCGTTCGAAGCGCAGAACATGCATGCCGGCAACACGCTCGCGGACACGGCGCCGTCGTCGGCCTGGGTGTCGAGCGCCACGCAGCTGCTGAATCAGTTCTTGGTACCGGTCAATGTGGTCTCGACGAACATGCTCGCGCTGTGGCCGGCCGACAGCCGGACCGGCCCAGCCACCGCACTGAACTTCACGAGCTACGATCCGAACACCTATTCGAGCTACAACGGGATCGCGAAGGTCGATTACCAGCTGAACTCGATCCACAACGTGTCGGCGCGGTACTTCGGCGGCGGCGGCGACCAGGTCGCGACGACCAACTCGCCCTACCGCGCGTATTTCCAGGCCGTGCCGAGCCGGATGCACAACGTGTCGGTGGTCGGTACCAGCGTGTTCACCTCGCACATCGTGAACCAGCTGGTGTTCGGGTACAACTACTTCCTGCAGAAGTTCAATTCGTTCGACATCTCGGCGGATCCGCTCTCGATGGGCCTGAACACAGGCGTGGCCGGCGACCCGACGCTGGCCGGTCCACCGAACCTGACGATCAGCGGCTTCGCCGCCGTGGGCGGCACGCAGCCGCTCGGCCGCGTCGACAAGACGATTCACCTCACGAACAACCTGTCGTACGCGACCGGCTCGCATCAGGTCAAAGTCGGCGGCGAATTCCGCGTGTCGAAGCTGTTCATCTTCTACGACAGCAACAAGCGCGGGACTTTCACCTTCGACGGCACCGCCGGCCCGTGGGCGGGTGCCGCATCGCCCGCCAGTTCGTCGCTGAAGGCGCTTGCCGACTTCATGGCCGGTATTCCTGCCACGGCGATCATCGTCCGCGGCGACACGCATCACAACTACTTCCAGAACTCGTTCGATCTGTGGGTGCAGGATGCCTGGTCGATTACGTCGAAAGTGACGCTCAACTTCGGCGCGCGGTACACCTATCCCGGCGTGCTGGGCGCGAGCGATGCGAAGCTGACGAACTTCCTCCCGGACCGCGGCATGGTGTCGACGGAGTCCCTCTATCCGGCCGACAAGAAGGACATCTCGCCGCGCGTCGGCATGACCTACGTGCCGTTCGAGAGCCGCAAGACCGTGTTCCGCGGAGCGTACGGCCTCTACTACGACCTGTTCGCGGTCAACTTCTTCACGGCGAACACGGGCTTCGCCAACGGCGGCGCGCTCGGTGTCGGTAACAATCCGGGCGGCGAGACGCCGGTCTACTCGATCACGCAGCGCCGCTTCACGATTCAGGACGGCGTGCCGGTGTTCGGCGCGACGCCGCAGCCGCCGTACGGCGCGTTCGGTGTGAGCCAGGACCTCAAGCTGCCTTACGTCGAGAACTTCAACGTCAACGTCGAGCAGCAGATCGGTCCGGCCACAGCGGTGCAGATCGGCTACGTGGGCACGCGCGGCCATCGCCTGGGGGTGATGCGCGACATCAACGCGCCGCTGCCCAGCGCGGCCGGCGTGTCGCAGGCGCGGCGGCCGTTCAACGCCCGCTATCCCGATCTCGCGGCGATCAACGAGCTGGAATCGATCGGGCGTTCCCGGTACAACTCGCTCCAGATGTCGCTCATTCAGAACAACTGGCGCGGACTCTCCGGGCGGCTGAATTACACGCTCGGGCACGCGCTCGACAACGCGTCGGAGGCGCGCAACACGCTGCCGATGGACTCGACGAATCTCGACCTCGATTGGGGCAACGCCGCGTTCGACATCCGCCACGTCCTGACCGGCGGGTTCACCTACACGCTGCCGGCGTTCTCCAAGTCGCGCCTCGGCGATGGCTGGCAGTTCAACGTCATCGCGACGCTGCAGAGCGGCACGCCGTTCAACGTGACGACCGGTACCGACACGAGCGGCACGGGCGATCGCGCCGATCGGCCGAACCTGGTCGGCGACCCGTTCAGCGGCATCGTCCAGCCGACGAGCGGCACGGCCGTGCGGTACTTCAATCCCGCAGCGTTCCCGGTGCCGGCGGCCGGCACGTACGGCAATCTCGCCCGCAACCAGTTCTACGGGCCGTCGTTCAGGACAGTAGACGTGTCCGTGTTCAAGACGACCAAGCTGGCCGGCGGCACGTCGCTGCAGCTGCGCTGCGAGATCTTCAACGTGTTCAACACCGACAACTGGGGCAATCCGGGCGCGAGCGTGTCGAGTTCGACGACGTTTGGACTGTTGACGAACACGCGCAACGGCAGCGGCGCGCCAGGCATCGGCGCCGGCGAGCCGCTCAATGTGCAGTTGGCGGCGAAGATTCTCTTCTGATCGGGAGTCGTACCTCTCCACCACTCCGGCCACGGAGGACAGGAGCGGCATGAGGTGTGGCCTCCGCGTCACGTTTCGCGCTGCGGAGAGCTTCGCAGAGGTGAAGTCGATGAAGCGTGCTTTCGCTGTGTTGGAGTCGTCGGCCGTTGAAGGCAAGGACCGTCAAGACCGCAAAGTTCGCATGACGATGCTGTCCGTGCGGCGTGTGGCCTCATTCCGGTCCCTCGTTCTCGTGCTCACGCTGGTGGCGCCGCTCGTGGCGGGCCATCTGATCGTGCGCGCCCAGCAGTCCCGCGTCGATCCAGCGCTGTACGGCGGCCTGCGATGGCGCTCGATCGGTCCATTCCGATCGGGACGCGTCAACGGCGTGACCGGCGTACCCGGCCAGCCGAACATGTTCTACATGGGGTCGGTGGGTGGCGGGGTGTGGAAGACGACCAACGCTGGACGAACGTGGTTTCCAATCTTCGATTCGCAACCGACCGCGTCGATCGGCGCGATCGCCGTCGCGCCGTCGAACCCTGACATCGTCTATGTCGGCACTGGAGAGGCCGACATGCGTTCACAGATCTCGTACGGGAACGGCATGTACAAATCGACCGATGCAGGAAAGACCTGGCGCCACATCGGTCTCGAGGCGACGCGTCAAATCGGCAAGGTGGCCATCGATCCTGGCGATCCCAACGTCGTGTTCGTCGCCGCGCTGGGGCACGTCTACGGCGCCAATCCCGATCGCGGTGTGTATCGCTCGCGCGACGGCGGCGCGACGTGGCAGAAGGTCCTGTTCAAGAACAACGACCTCGGTGCCGTCGACCTCGCGTTCGAGCCAGGCAACGCGCAGGTACTCTACGCCTCGTTGTGGAACACCCGTCGTCCACCGTGGAGCGTCTATCCGCCCTCGTACGGACCAGGCAGCGGCATTTATAAATCCACGGACGGTGGCACGAACTGGCAGGCGCTGACCAACGGCCTGCCGACGGAAGGCGTCGGCCGAATCGGTCTCGCGGTTGCGCCGACAACTCGCACGCGTGTTTACGCGATCGTCGACGCGAAAACGGGCGGCCTGTATCGTTCCGACGACGCCGGCGCAACATGGACGAAGGCGTCGTCTGACAATCGCATCTGGGGGCGCGGGTGGTACTTCGGCAAAGTCACCGTCGATCCGAAAAATGCGGACCTGGTCTACGTGTCGAACACCGGTGTGTATCGCTCGCGGGACGGCGGAAAAACGTTCGGCGAGCCGTTCAAGGGATCGCCGGGTGGCGACGATTACCACCAGATGTGGATTTATCCCGACGACGGCAACCGGATGATCCTGGGCGGCGACCAGGGCGCGGTCATCAGCGTGGACGCTCTGGCAGATCATCCAACGTGGAGCTCGTGGCTGAACCAGCCGATTGCGCAGCTCTATCATGTTGCGCCCGACTACAACTTTCCATACTGGGTCACCGGCGCGCAGCAGGACAGCGGAGCGGTGCGCGTTCGCACGCGCGGCAAATTCGCGAACATCACGATGCGCGATTGGGAACCGCTCTGTGCGGGCGGCGAGAGCGGATACACCGCGCCCGATCCGCTCAACCCCTCGATCATGTTCGGCGGCACGGTGACGCGCTGCAATGTCGAAACCGGCGAGTCGAAAAACGTGACGCCGGAGCTGAACCTTCCTGCGCCGGCGCGACACACCTGGACCAACCCGCTCGTCTTCTCGCTTGCCGATCCGCACGCGCTGTACTTCGGCGATCAGTTCCTGTTCAAGACCACGGACGGCGGCGAGCATTGGACGCGGATCAGCGACGATCTCACGCGGCCGAATCCCGTCGATCCGCCGAACCTCGACGCCGCAACCGCGGCCGATTTCGATCCGAACCGCGGTAAGGGCGGCGTGATCTATACGATCGCGCCTTCGCCGGTGCGGGCGCCGCTCATCTGGATCGGAACCGACGACGGCCTGATCAAGGTCACCCAGGACGATGGCAAGACGTGGCAGGACGTGACACCGAAAGAACTGACGCCCTGGAGCAAGGTCGTGATGATGGATGCGTCGCATTTCGATGCGAACGAAGCCTACGCCGCCATCGATCGACATCGTCTCACCGACAACGAGCCGTACGTCTATCGCACGAAGGACGGAGGCAAGAACTGGCAGAAGATCACCCGAGGTCTGCCGGCCGGCGTGTACTTGCAGACCGTGAAAGAGGATCCGATAAGGCGCGGACTGCTGGTCGCCGGAACAGAGCTGGGCGTGTTCGTCTCCTTCAATGACGGCGACGACTGGCAATCGCTGCAGCTCAATCTGCCGGCGACCTCGAATCGCGACCTTGCGTTCAAGGACAACGATCTGATCGTCGCGACGCACGGGCGCGGCTTCTGGGTACTCGACGACATCAGCGCGTTGCGTCAGCTGGGGCCGGAAGTGACGACGAACGACGCGTTTCTGTTCAAGCCGGCCGACGCGTTCATCGTGCCCACACCGACCGACGATGGCACGCCCACACAGAAGGACGAAGCGTGGGCAGAGAACCCACCAACCGGCGCGATCATCGATTACTACCTGAAGTCGGCGCCGACTGGACCAGTGACGCTCGAGATTCTCGACGGCAGCGACGCCACCGTACGTCGATATTCGAGCGCGGATCCGATTACGCCGATCGATCCCAACACGCTCGTCGTGAATGCGATCTGGCAGAGGCCTGTCGAGGGCGTGGCGGCTGCAGCCGGGATGCACCGCTTCGTGTGGGACTTCCGGCCGACGCCGCCGGCGACCGGCGGACGTGGCGGTCGCGGCGGGGGCGGAGGCGGTGGGGGCGGCCGCGGCGGTCTGCCGCCGTCAGCGCCGGGCAGCTACACGGTCAAACTGACGGTAAACGGAAAGGCGTACACCCAACCGCTGACGATCAAACGAGACCCGCGCGCGAAATAAGGTCCCGGGCGGCGGCAGCGCGGCCATCAGGTAACTGATCATGCGCTGCCCGAGAGACATCGTTCAGCGGCGCGGACCAGGCAGCGTCTTGCCGGCCGGGAGGTCTCGTGCGGCGTCGCGGGAAATCGCGGGGAAAACCGCGACCTCCGGCCTGGACTGACGATGCCCGCGCCGATTCAGCCATTCGCGGCATATCGATCGAACTGGCGACGTACGGGCATTCCAAACACCGGTCACGAGCTCGGGGCGCGATCGATCGCGTACTTGAACAACACAATCCACTCTCCCGGCCATCAATGAACCATAGCGAAGTCGTATCAGCTTCCTCTGGGGCGTAGCGGACCTGATCCGCGATACGTTCAAGAGGGGCAAGTATCAAGATCTCATTCTGCCGCTCACGGTCCTGCGGCGGCTGGACTGCGTGCTGGCCGGCACGAAGGAGAAGGTACTGAAGCGGCAGGCGGTGCTTCGGAGCAAGGGACTGCAGGATCTCGATGCGCAACTTCGACGGGCGTCTGGTTACGCGTTCTACAACACGTCTCGGTACGACTTCGCGAAACTGCTCGGAGACGCTCAACCGGGCTGATCGTTCTGGTTGCGGTAGAGTGAAAGCTGGAGATGCCGCATGACTCACGCTGAACAGATTCTCGCCGCTGCGGCGGATCTCGTCAGGTCCGGCAAACGGCGGTTCTCACGTCGTGACATTCGTGATGCGCTCGGGATCGGCCAGCCGGAATGGATGTCCGGCTACACGGCGATCTTTCAGGCGATGCGTGAGGATCATCCCGGGGGTGCGCCTCCCATCGGACGAGAGTTTGGCGGTGTCAGTTGCCCGCGAGTTCATCCGCACGCGATTCCCTGACGCGACACGGGGAACATAGCTGTGTCGCTGACGCGCGCCGCACGACGCCTCTACGGCAATGCGGCGCCTGAACACCGCAGCCGTCGCGCGCCAGCCGGTGCTGAAGACTTCAGACGCTCGCACGGTATAGCATTCGCTGCTCACTCGGCTGAAGCCTTCGCGCTACAGTTTAATTCTATGAACGTTCAAGGGTCGATCGACTTCACCGTAACCGAACGTACTCCCGACATCGTGGTTTCGGAAATGCCGATCGGTGCAGGCATCAAGAATCCATTCGGCGTCGTCCACGCGGGCGCGATCCTGTGGCTCGCGGACGTTACGGCGACGGTTCTGGTGATGGGAGAGGGGCCGGTTGCTGAAGGCATGCAAGGCTTCCCGCTGGCAGTCAACTTGAACGCCAACTTCACGTCGAATCAGCGCGAAGGTGTGCTGACGGCGCGTGCCACGTTCGTGAAGAAAGGGCGTACGCTGAGCGTCGTTCGTACGTCCGTCTACGGGACGGACGAACGGCTCGTCGCCGACGTCACCACCAGCCACGTCCTCTCCCGGTGACGTGGCGTGACGCATGCGCCCTCGTGGCGGCACGCTGGCGCGCCGCCCTTCTGTTTTACACTGTTATCGGTCATGCTACCGGTTGCCGCGCCTCCAGGCCCGAAGCTCTCGCCGTTTCAACAGCTGATCTACCGGCCCGGCCGGAATCCGCTGGAATTCTTCACGAATCTCGCGCGGTCGTACGGCGACATCGTCGGCTATCGCATGGGCGGCGAGCAACTGGTCTTCGTCAACGCGCCCCAGCACATTCGCGACATCCTCGTCACGAACAATCGGTTCTTCATCAAGGGGCGAGGACTCCAGCGCTCGAAGCGGCTGCTCGGCGAAGGACTGCTGACGAGCGAGGATCCGCTGCACCTGCGTCAGCGGCGACTGATGCAGCCGGCGTTTCATCGCGATCGGATCGCGGCGTACGGTCAGACGATGGTCGCTTACGCCGATCGACTGAGGCAGCGCTGGACGGATGGCGAGACGGTCGACGTCGCGCAGGAGATGATGCGCCTGACGCTGTCCATTGCAGGAAAGACGCTGTTCGATCTCGACGTCGAAGCGCAAGCGGCCGAGGTCGGCGAGGCGCTGACCGCCGTCATAGAATCGTTCTGGCTGACGATGCTGCCGTTCGCGGACGTGCTGGAGCGCCTGCCGGTGCCGCAGCTCCGTCGAGCCAGAGCGGCACGCGCCCGCCTGGATCGGATCATCTACGGCATGATCGCCGAACGCCGGGCAAACCACAAAGATCGGGGCGATCTCCTGTCGATGCTGCTGTTCGCCCAGGAAGAGGATGAGGGAGCGCGGGCGCAGTCGAGCGACGGTGTGATGACCGATCAGCAGGTGCGCGACGAGGCGATGACGATTTTCCTCGCGGGCCACGAGACGACAGCCAACGCGCTGACGTGGACGTGGTATCTGGTCAGCACGTCGCCGGATGTGCGGGCGCACCTGTACGACGAAGTCGATCGCGTGCTGCAGGGAAGACTGCCGACGGTCGCAGATATCGCGTCGCTGCCGTTCGTGGAGAAAGTGGTGACCGAATCGATGCGCCTGTACCCGCCTGCATGGATTATCGGCCGCCGGGCCCTGAAGGACTATCGGGTTGGCGACTACATAGTGCCGGCGCGATCCATCGTCGTCATGAGTCCGTATGTATTGCAGCGCGATGCGCGGTACTTCCGGGATCCGGAGCATTTCGATCCGGACCGCTGGACGCCTGAATTTCGCGCGTCGCTCCCGCCATTCGTGTATTTTCCGTTTGGCGGCGGTCCGCGCCGCTGCATCGGCGATTCGTTCGCGTGGATGGAGCTCTCGCTGGTGGTCGGGACGATCGCGCAGCAGTGGAAGCTCGATCTCGTGCCCGGCCATCCCGTCGCAGCCGCTCCGCTTGTGACGCTGCGCACGAAGCATGGGATGCGGATGACTCTGCACAGACGAAACTAGCCACCGCCGTGCCCTTTCGTCGCCCGTGTCGTACGTGTCCTGCGTAGTGGAGAGTTTGGTAGAGAGTCTGGTAGCTTGGGGGGAGTTGAGTGTGGCTCCACATGTCCGACGCATACTCGAAACGGTCCTTTACTGCGCCGATCTGACCCAGACCGCAGACTTCTACCGAAAGCTGCTCGACGTGCCGCCGATGCTGACAGGCGATCGGCTCGTGGCGTTCGATGCCGGGCAGACCACGCTGCTGCTGCTGTTCCAGCGCGGCAATTCGGGCGCGCTCGAGATGGCGGGCGGGCTCGTTCCGGGACACGACGGATCGGGGCCGGTCCACATTGCGTTTGCCATCGACGCCGCGCAGTTGAATGCGTGGGAATCGCATCTCTCACACCTCGGCATCGACATCGAGAGCCGCGTCCGCTGGGATGGCGGCGGCACGAGCCTCTACTTCCGCGATCCCGACGGCCGCTCCGTGGAGCTCGCCACGCCCGGCATGTGGCCCTCGTATTGAGAATTGGAGATTCGGAGAGCTGGAGATTCTGTGAATTTGTAAGACGCTGAATCACCAACTCACCAACCCACCAATTCACCAATTTATGATTGAGCTCTCGCATCGCGACAACATCACCGTCCTGACGATGGCGCACGGGAAGGCCAACGCGATCGACATCGAGTTCACCGAAGCGCTGAAGCGCGCCTTCGACGACTGCAGCCGATCGAATAGGAAGGCGATGGTCATCACCGCGCGCGGCTCGATATTTTCGGCTGGCGTCGACTTGCTCCGCGCGTTGCGAGGCGGGGCGTCCTACCTCCGGACCTTTCTCCCGGCCTTGTGCCGTACGTTCGAGACGGCGTTTGCGTTTCCCAAGCCGCTCGTTGCCGCGGTGAACGGCCATGCGTTCGCGGGCGGCTGCATTCTCGCGTGCGCCGCCGATCGGCGCCTGATGGCGCAGGGCCAGGGACGGATCGGCGTGCCGGAACTGCTCGTCGGCGTCCCGTTCCCGACGGTCGCGTTCGAGATCATGCGGTCGGCCGTTCCGCCTCCGCATCTCCAGACGTTGGTCTACTCGGGGGCAGCCGTCACGGGCGACGCAGCGTTGCAACACGGCCTCGTGGACGCGGTCGTCGACGCGGACCGGTTGCTGGACGAGGCCATCCGGGCGGCGTCGGCGATGGCTGCGCTGCCGTCAGGCGCGTTTGCAGTGGCCAAACAGCAGCTTCGCGCGCCGGCGTTCGAACGGATTCGCGAAGCCAAGGATCGAGTGGAGCCCACCATCCAGCAAATGTGGGAAGCGCCCGAAACGCTCGAAGCCATCGATCGCTACGTGGAACGCACGCTCAGGAAGCGCGAGGCGCTCTGAGTGCCCCGATCGTCCCCACCGATTCGTGTTCTCCTGCTTGCGTTGGTGGTCAACGCGCTGTCTGCTTCATCGATCTATTCCCAACCCGTCGTGCCGCACAGGGAGTGGGAATCGATCTCCAATCCGGAGTCGGTTGGGTTCTCATCGAAACGGCTGGACGCGCTGCGAACGTACCTGGAGTCGCTCGATACGACCGCGATGATGGTGGTCGTAGGCGGGCGGTCGTTGTTCACGTACGGCGACCTGACGCATGTGAGCTACCTCGCATCGGGCCGCAAGAGCCTGCTGGCATTGCTCTTCGGCCGCCACGTTGAAAACGGCACGATCGATCTCGAGCAGAATCTGTCCAGCCTGAAGCTTACCGACGTCGGCGGGTTGCTGCCCTCCGAACTGAAAGCGACAATTCAACATCTGCTGACGGCGCGATCGGGCATCTATCATCCGGCCTCGAACGGCGGCGACGATCTCCTGCACGCGCCGGCCCGTGGATCCGTGCAGCCGGGTGCCCGATACCTGTACAACAACTGGGATTTCAACGCGGCCGGCGCAATCTTCGAACGGCTCACGGGTCTCGACGTCTACGAAGCGTTGGAAAACGATCTTGCGCGGCCACTCGAGATGCAGGACTTCGATCGCGCTCGCCAGGTCAAGTCGGGCAACCTCGACGTCTCGCAGTACCCGGCGTATCCAATCTGGCTGTCCACGCGCGATATGGCGCGCGTCGGCTTGTTGGCACTGCGCGGCGGCCGCTGGGGCGATCGTCAGCTCGTGCCGTCCGCGTGGATCAGGCGGACCACGACGCTGGTGTCTCCAGTCGCCGACATGGATCCGCTGTTCGACGATTCGCCGCCGACAGCGGGTCGCTGGGGATATGGCTATTTATGGTGGGTGTGGGATCCGTTCGGACCCGCGGATCCTCTGGCCGGCGCGTTCACCGCCTGGGGCATCGGCGGCCAGTACATCACGGTGGTGCCGAGGCTCGACATGGTGGTCGCGCACAAAACCGATACGGCCAATCGAAAAACCGTGTCCGCGCGGCAGTACGAGGTCGTCCTGCGAATGTTGGCTACCGCCGCAGGGCAGTGAGTGTGATTCACGCGATTGCCGCGGCGCGGCTCCAACGGTCTTCCGCGCAACCAGCCGCGTCGACGCCGGCTGCGGGGATCGATTTGTTCTATCTAGTGAGTGAGTCCGTAGATCATGTAATTCACGCCGAGCTTGTAGGCCTCGTTCGACGAGTCGAACGGAAACAGCCCCTGCCCTGACCATTCCCAGTACTCCGGCACGTCGTTGTCGTAGTTCGCCACGACCATCAGCCGCTTCGACGGATCGTTGTCCTCGTAGATGCCGTAATAACTCGGACGAATGTGCGACATGGGATGCACGATCGCGTCGATGTCCTTGATCTCGAAAAACGCATTGAAGATCCGATGTGCGTTTTCGAGCCGCAGAAAACGACCCTCCGGCAGGACGCGTCGCATCTGCGCTTCGAAATTCGACCACTGCGCCGTGCCGTCGAAGTCCTCGAAGACAGCGAACCCGCCTTTCTGCAGGTACGCGCGGAACGACTCCGCCTCGCGATCGGCGAGATTCCAGAAGCCGGGCTCCCACATGAACGCGACCGGGTACTTGAACAGCTCGGGATCGTCGAGCGTCAGGATGCGGCTGCCGTCCAGCCGGATGTCGAGATAGGTGAGCTCACTCAGAATCTGCGACAGGTGTTGTTCAGCCCGTGGGTAGTCATGGTTCCACGCGGAGCGAAAGCCGCCGCGCGAGAAGCTGAAATCCGACTGCCAGCGAAGCCGCACGAACGTGAAGCGCCCGTCGTACGGGATGTTCGACGGGTACGAGCCGATGAACGGCGCATCACGCTGCATCACACCGGTTTCGGCGCCGGCGAGCAGCGACGTGGTCAGGATCGCCAGCCAACGACGCATTCGCTGATTATGCTAGATTCTCGACCCTGGTGAACCTCGACGTTCACAGCCGGCGGCCGGTGCGTCGGGGGCAGCCTTCGTCTTCATCGTTTCTCTTGTGCGCGCTCGCCGTGCGCTGGCGCGCGACGGCATCGGAGTACTGACGTGCCCATCGTGAGCCTTCATCACGTTACCGCCACGGTCGACGATGCGCAGCCCGATCTCGATTTCTGTCTCGACGCTCTGGGTCTGAGGCTGGTCAAGAAGACCGTCAATTTCGACAACCACTTCGTCTATCACTTCTACTACGGCGACGAGCGTGGCACGCCTGGCACGATCTGGACGACGTTCCCCTACGCCGGTCGCGGCGTGCCGGTGGGGAAGAAGGGCGCCGGCCAGGTGACTGTGACGTCGTTTTCCGTCCCGACCGGATCGCTCGGTGCATGGCGCGCGCTGCTTGCCGGCCGCGGAATCGCCGTCAACGACATCCAGTCTCGATTCGACGAGCCCGCGATTGCCTTCTCGGATTCGTCAGGCCTGGCGCTCGAGCTGATCGCGACCGAGCGGGACGACCGCACTGCCTGGGTTGCACGAGGGTTCGACGACGATTACGCCATTCGCGGGCTGCACAGCGTGACGATCCTGGTGCGCGATCCCGCGAAAACCGTGGACCTCATGACCACACTCCTCGGGTACAGGATCGTCGGTGAAGCTCACGGGCGGATTCGATTGGCCGTGAACGGCGATGAGCCAGGACATCTGGTCGACGTGATGCACGACGCCGGCGCCGCGCCTGCCGTCAACGGCCTGGGCACGGTTCACCACGTAGCAATGGCCATCACCAGCGAGCCCGAGCAGCTGGAGCTTCGCGAGAAACTCATTCAGTACGGTTGCAAGGTCACGGAGGTGCGCGACCGTTGCTACTTCAAGTCAATCTACTTCCGCGAGCCGGGCAACGTGCTCTTCGAGGTTGCGACGATGGCGCCGGGATTCACGGTCGACGAGGACCTGTCGCAGCTCGGGCGTGATTTGAAGCTGCCGCCCTGGGAGGAACCGCATCGCAGGGAAATCGAAGGCGCACTGGAGAGGGTGAAATATTAGCGCTCTGGACCGACGAAGCGTCGAACACGTCAAGCGCTGCGGAGCTGTGAATCGGCTGGTCAGGTTTTTGCTCCGATGGCAGCGGAGGATCCGAGAAATGAAAAGTCTCTTCAGTATGCTGACCGCGGCAGGCCTAATGCTGGGCTTCACGGCTCAGGCAGCAGAGAAGCCGCCCGATCGCGTCCGCGAGGCTGTCCAGGTGCTGCGCGAGATTCACGCCGTGCCGGACAAAGACATACCCCAGGAACTCTGGGAAAAGGCTGATTGCGCCATCGTCGTCCCCAATGTCAAGAAGGGGGCCTTCATCGTCGGCGGCGAATACGGCAAAGGCCTGATGAGCTGCCGCCAGAATGGCGCATGGGGCGCGCCGCTCTTCATGCAGCTCGAAAAGGGAAGCTGGGGCGCTCAGATCGGTGCGCAGAGTATCGATCTGGTCATGCTGGTCATGAACCGCGAAGGGATACCGAAGCTCCTGGGTAACAAGGTATCGCTGGGCGCAGAGGCCTCAGTGGCTGCGGGACCGGTTGGTCGTGATGCGCGTGCGGCCACCGACGCACAGATGAAAGCCGAGATCCTTTCCTACTCGCGAACGCAGGGTGTCTTCGCCGGGATCGACTTGTCGGGTGGCGTGTTGAAACCTGACACAGATCTCAACACGCGTTACTACGCTTCGAAGACGCCGAAGGACGTCGTGCTCGGCGGTTCCGTCCCGATTCCGAATGACCTTCGTCCGTTCACCAACGCGCTGAAGCGCGATGGCGTCGCGACGAGCGGCAAGAAGTAACCGACAGGGGTTAGGGTGGGCAAGCCCTAACCCCTAAGCCCTGCCTCTCGCGATCAGCGTTCAGGCAATCTGAACGCGAGCAGCTCGCCGCTGTACGACGCACCGCTGATCGCCACCACGATGTACTGCTTGCCATTGTGCACGTAGGTCATGGGCGATCCGGTTTGCGGCGCTGGCATGTAGACCGCGCCGATGTCTGCACCGTCCGCCTTGTCGTACGCGCGCAGCAGTGCGCCCCGGCCCTTGGAGGTCGTCGCAAATCCACCTTCGCCGGCAATGGCAAGCGTCTTCGTCACCAGCACACCGATGCGTCCCAGACGCCCCGTACGCGGAATGTCCAGTCCCTTCAGCGCCGGGTGATTCTTGATGTTGTCCGGCGTGTCTCCGTGCGCAATCTGCCACACGAGCGTGCCCTTGTTGAGGTCGAGCGCCGTGATTCGTCCATATGGCGGCTTCACCAATGGCAGGCCTTGAACGTTGAGGTTTGGACCGCCCTCGCCACCGCCGCGTCCGCCGCCCCCGACTGGTGCGCCGGCCTCGCTCAACGCCGGTGCAGCGTTCGCGGCCCCGCCGCCTGTTCGTCCGCCGCCAAGTCCCCGCCCCGCCCCTGCCGCAGCCTGCTCTGAGCTTGTCGAGGGGGCCTGCCCTGAAGAGCGGCCGGCACTCGGTGCTGGCGCGTTTGGATCGCGCGCCGTGCCCGATGCGAATCCGAAATCCGACCGCGCTTGATCGGCCGGCACGAGACCGAGCGGCGTGAGCTGCGTGTTGCTGAAGATGTAGAGCATGTTGGTTTCGGGATCGAGCGCGCCCCCTTCCCAGTTGGCTCCACCCGTTGCCGCTGGCAGCATCAGCGTGGCCAGTGGACCCGGCCACGTGCTGACGACCGGCGGCGTGAAGATCGGACCGAGCTTGTATCGCGCGGCGATCTTCTGACCTTCTGCTTTGAGCTCCGGCGTGAAGTCGATCAGGTCGTCGAGCGAGACGCCTTGACGTTCGAAGGCCGGCGGCTTGGTCACGAAGGGCTGCGTTGGCGAGTACCACTCGTTGGGCACAGTACCTTTTTCAACCGATCGCTCTTCGATCGGCCACACCGGCTTTCCGCTGGTCCGATCCAACACGTAGACCCAGCCCTGCTTCGTCGGCTGGGCGATGGCCTTGATGACGCGGCCGTCCACGGTGATATCTGCCAGGATCGGCGCGCATGGAATGTCCATGTCCCACAACCCATGGTGCACGAGCTGGTAGTGCCACTTGCGCTGGCCTGTTTTCAGATCGAGCGCCACCAGGCTCTCGCCGAACAGTCCGTTGCCGGGCCGATTGCCACCGAAGTAGTCGCCGGTCGGCAACTCCACCGGGAGGAACACCAAACCGAGTTCCTCGTCGACCGTCATCTGCGCCCACACGCCCGCATTGCCCGTGTACGCCCACGAATCCTTCATCCACGTGTCGTTGCCGAACTCGCCAGGCGAAGGGATCGTGTGGAAAATCCACAAACGCTTGCCGGTGCGCGCGTCGTAGCCACGGATGAATCCCTTTTCGTGCGTCTTGCTCTTGGGTGAACCTCCAGGCAGATGCGCCGCGCCGACAACGATGACGTCTTTCGCGATGATCGGCGTCGCGTGCAGTCCCACTTCCCCCTCGACGAGATCGATCGGCTGATCATCCTCCTGCTTCAAATCGACGATGCCGTTCCTGCCGAAGCCGGCGACGGGCACGCCCGTCTTGGCATCGAGCGCAACCATCTGGTAGCCCGGCGTCACGTACACGATGCGGGCGCTGCGGCCGTCGGTCCAGTATGCGAGCCCCCGTCCCGAGAGCTGCCGCGGCGCGAACTCGCCCCGCTTTCCCTCGTTTTCGCTATGCATCCACATCAGCTCGCCGGTGCCCGCGTCGAGCGCGACGACTGCCCGCCGGGTACCAGCAGTCGAGTAAACGATGCCGTCGACCATCAGCGGAGTCGACTGGAAGTTGAACTCGGGCCGGGGCCCGAGGAAGTCGGTCTTGAACCTCCACGCAACCTCGAGCGAGTTGAAATTGTCTTTGTTGATTTGATCGAGGGGAGAATAGCGGGTGCTGGCGAGGTCGCCGCCGTAGGTGGGCCACTCCCCGGATTTGGGTCTGCTTTGACCTGCAACGTCGATCGTTACCGCGACAACCGTCAATATCAGGGCGAGCAGAAACACTCTCTTCATGATTGACCTCGGATCCGCCACGAAAGCACGAAGTCGCGAAAAAATAACCGGGGTTCGTGTGTTCGTGGCTTAACCACCACGCGTCTAACGGGTCGTGATCATATCGCGCTTCGTGCCGGCGCCAACCGGTTTCGTTCACCTCGGGCACGTCGTCAACGCCGCCTACGTGTGGGGGACTGCACATCGTCTGAACGGGCGCGTCCTGCTCCGAATCGAAGATCACGATCGTGTCCGGTGTCGTCCCGAGTACGAGGCGGCCATGCTCGAAGACCTCGAGTGGCTGCTCGGCCGCGCCGAGCCTCCGGAGTTCCTGCATCATCCGCTCATCATGAAATGGGCGACGCAGAAGCTGAGCAAGTCGGATTGCGATACAGGCATTCGCGACCTGAGGGCGAAGGACTGGACGCCCGGTCGTGTCATCGGCCGCGCCTGCGAGCTGGCCGGATTGATTTCAGAACCGGGGACGTCCCGGCTGACGAGGTGTCGTCTATTATTGGCGGCCGTAGCGCGAGCGTTTCCCCTCGATTGCGCTCACGGCCCTGAGCGCGGTCGAAGGGGCAGGCGAGCGCATGGAGCATGATCCATGACTCGATTCTTCCGCGGTCTGTTTCTCGTTTCGCTGATTTGCGCAGAGCTCATGGCGGACGGTGCGCAAACACCACCAGACGTCCACATGTCATGCGATCAAGTCGCATCGCTCATGCTTCCCGACGTGAAGATTACCGAGAGCGTCGCCGTGCCCGCGGCATCGACCGGCGTCCTTCGAGCGCCGCATTGCCGCGTCACGGGCGTCATCGGCACCGAGATCCGCTTCTCGCTGCTGTTGCCGGACACCTGGAACCGCAAGTTCATGATGGGCGGTGGCGGCGGCTTCGTCGGGCGGATCGACAATCAGGCGCAGGCCTCCGTCAACGCCGGGTTCGCCACTGTCGGCACCGACACCGGGCATCAAGGCGGTCTGACCGACGCGAGCTGGGCACTCGACCATCTCGAACGTCAGGTGAACTTCGGATATCTCGCCGTGCATCGCACGGCCGAAGTCGCCAAGGCCATCGTGCGGAGCTTTTACGGATCGCCGGCGGCGCGCGCCTATTTCTCGGGATGCTCGAACGGCGGCCGCCAGGCGCTGATGGAGGCGCAGCGATTCCCCGACGACTTCGACGGCATCGTCGCAGGCGCGCCGGCAGCCGATTTCGTCGGCATTGCCGCGCAGTTCATCAAGGATATGCAGGCGGTGTTTCCCGATCAGAGTACGTCGCCGATGTTTCCCGCGGAAACGCTGAAGAGCATCGAAAGGCAAGTGATCGAGAAGTGCGACGCGCTCGACGGCCTCACAGACGGCCTGATGGAAGACCCGCGCCGTTGCAAACTGGACGTCGCGGCGTTGAGCGGTCTCACGGATGTGCAGCGAACGGCGTTGAAGCGCGTGTATGCCGAAACGCCTGGGAAACCCGGCGCGACCTATCCGGCGCAGCCGGTCGGCGGCGAGGGGGAGGGTGCCGGGTGGGCGACCTGGATCACCGGTGGCGGGCAGACCACGCCTCAGGGCCCGAGCCTGCGTTACGGATTCGGAACGCAGTTCTTCAAATCGTTCGTTTTCAACGATCCGTCGTGGGATTACCACAGGTACGACACGACGAATGCGCGCAGGGACGCACGACAGGCTGCGACGATTCTGAATGCCACGAACCCCGATCTCGATGCCTTCAAGGCGAAGGGACACAAGCTCCTCATGTGGCACGGTTGGTCCGATCCTGCGCTGACGGCGCTCGGCACGACTCAGTACTACGAAGAGGTCCAACGTCGTGATGCAGGACTGCGCGACTACTTCCGTCTGTTCATGATGCCGGGGGTGCTGCATTGCTTCGGCGGCCCTGGTCCAGACAACGCCGACTGGTCCAGCGCAATCGTGGACTGGGTGGAAAACGGAAGGGCGCCTGATCGCGTCATCGCGCGCAAGCTCGGGCCCGGCGGCGCGGTCACGCGCACGCGCCCGCTCTGTCCGTATCCACAGCATGCCGTCTACAACGGCAGCGATAGCACGGACGATGCGGGCAGCTTCGCGTGCAGGGAGCAACTGTCAGGGGTTAGGGACTAGGGATCACGTTCTCCAGAGGTAAACTAAACGCCATGACGAAGTTGTCCAGCGCGCTTGCCGTTTCGTTCGCGCTCGCGACGTCGAGTGCCCTCGTCGCCCAGCCAGCCAGACATCCGCTCACGCTCGACGACATTCAGCGTCTTGCCGAGGTGCGCGATCCGCAATGCTCACCTGACGGGCGAGCGGTGGCGTACGTCGTGTCGCGCGTCGACGTGAAGGAAGACAAGAGCAATTCACACATCTGGATCGCGAGCCTCGACGGCAGCAGCGACCGTCAGGTGACGTCCAGTCAGGACAGTGAATCATCGCCGCGCTGGAGTCCGGACGGACGCCATCTGGCGTTCACCTCATCGCGTCCTGGACCAGCGAAGGGCAATCAGGTGTGGCTGCTCGATCGCAACGGCGGCGAAGCGTTTCAGCTCACCGACGTCAAAGGCCGGCTGCAGGGATATGAATGGGCGCCCGACTCGAAGCGGCTCGCGCTCGTCGTCGCCGATCCGGATCCCGACGCCGACTCTTCGACAAGCTCAGGGCAGGCCCCCTCGACGGGCCCAGGGCAGGGGCAAGCCGGCGGCGAGGGTTCGGGCGGCCGTGGCCGCGTGCCGAAGCCGATCGTGATCGATCGCTACAAATACAAGCAGGACGGCCAGGGTTATCTGCTGTCGGGACGACACAGCTATATCTATCTGTTCGACATCGCGACGAAGAAGCTCGATCGCCTCACGGCCGGCAAGGCCGACGAATCCTCCCCGTCGTGGTCGCCGGACGGTACGCGTATCGCGTTCATGAGTAATCGGAACCCGGATCCCGATCGCGAGCCATCGAGCCAGCTCTTCGTCGCAGATTCCAAGCCCAACTCGACTGAGAAAGCGCTGTCGCCTACGACGAGCCGCGGCCGCGGCAGGGCTGAATGGAGTCCGGATGGCAAGTGGATCGCGTTCCTCGAAGGCGACGACAAGAAATGGGGCGCGTACGGAATGGAGCATCTCACGCTGGTCGGCACGGACGGCAACCGCATGCCCGAGCGCGTGAAGGCCACCGAGAACCTCGATCGGGGCGTCGGTTCGCCGCTGTTCAGCGAGGACGGCCGATCGATCACCGTGCTGGTCACCGACGATCGATCCGCCTATCCCGTTCGCGTCACGCTGGCGACCAACCAGGTGGAGAAGTTCCTGTCGCCGCCGGTCGTCATCACGAGCCCGAGCCGCGCCGGCGCCTGCTCCGTGGCGCTGTCGGGCAGCCCGACGAAACCGACCGAGATCTACAAGCGCGACGGCGCCGGTCTCGTGCAACTCACGCACCAGAGCGACGCGCTGGTGTCCGAGGTGCAATTCGGCGCGACCGAGGACGTGTCGTTCAAGAGCAAGGACGGCACGGAGGTGCACGGTCTGCTGACGAAGCCCGTGGGCTACGTGGCCGGCACGAAGGTGCCGCTGTTGTTGCGCATCCACGGCGGACCGAACGGGCAGGACGGCTACACGTTCAGCAGCGAGCGGCAATGGTTCGCCGCGAATGGATACGCGGTCCTCGCGGTGAATTATCGCGGGAGCGCGGGCCGCGGCGTGAAGTTCTCGCGGGCGATCGCCGCCGACTGGGGGCACCTGGAGGTAGACGATCTGCTGGCCGGTGTCAATCACGTGATCGCGATGGGCGTCGCCGATCCGGATCGGCTCGGCGTCGGCGGGTGGAGCTACGGCGGCATCCTGACCGATTACGTCATCGCCAGCGACACGCGGTTCAAGGCAGCCACGAGCGGTGCCGGTACGGCGTTCACGGTCGCGTTCTACGGCACCGATCAGTACATCATTCAGTACGACTACGAGATCGGACCGCCGTGGGATCCGAAGGCGTGGGAAACGTATCAGAAGATTTCGTATCCGTTCCTCCACGCGGATCGGATCAAGACGCCGACGCTTTTTCTTGGCGGCGAACGCGATTTCAACGTGCCGGTGCAGGGCGGGCAGCAGATGTACCAGGCGCTGCGCAGCCTCGGTATCGATACGCAGCTCATCATCTATCCCAACGAGAACCACGGGATCACGCGCCCGAGCTATCAACGCGATCGGCTGGAACGGTACCTCGCGTGGTACGACAAGTATCTGAAGCCGTCGAAGGCGACGACCAACGCTCAACCGCAACAGTAGAACAAAGGCAGCCACGAAGACACAAGACACGACGAAGACCCTTCTTTTTCGTGTCACTGAAACGCGGAGAAGAATGCTGATGAAACGATTCGTACTCGCGTCTTTGCTCGTTGCGGCCGTGATCGCGGCGGCGACATTTCGAAGTTCTGCCGCCGCGCCCGCCTGCGATCCCGATAACGGAGGTCTCACGCTCCGGCAGGGTTTCTGCGCCGCTGTCGTCGCGACTGATGTCGGCCTCGCCCGCCATCTCGTCGTCGCGCCGAATGGCGATGTGTTCGTGTCGACGGAAGGTGGACGCGGCGGCGGCGGGGGAGTCGTCGCGCTGCGTGACACGGACGGCGACGGCAAACTCGACAAGCGCGAGAAATTTGGTGAGGGGAGCGCTACCGGCATCGCGCTGCGCAACGGCTACATCTACTACGCGACCACCACGTCCATCGTGCGCTACAAGCTGGCCGCCGGCGAACTGCTGCCGTCCGGCGGCCCCGAGATGATCGCCGAGGGGCTCACCGATCGACGGCAGCACGCCGAGAAAGGGCTGGCGTTCGACGGCAAAGGCGGAGTGTATGTGAACATCGGCGCGCCATCCAATGCATGCCAGCAGCCGGATCGCCAGCCGAAGGTGCCGGGGCAGGATCCATGTCCACTGCTCGACATCGCCGGTGGTGTCTGGCGCTTCGACGAAAACAAGCTGGGACAGAAGCAGGCCGACGGAAAGCGCTATGCGACCGGCTTGCGCCAGCTGCCTGGATTGACGTGGTACAACGGGTCGCTCTGGGTGGCGATGCACAACCGCGACTCGCTGGACACGCTGTGGCCGGGACAGTTCACGGCGGAGCAGAACGCCGAGTGGCCCGCGGAGTACCTGCTCAAGGTGACCGAAGGAGCGAATTTCGGATGGCCGTACTGCTTCTACAACCTCGCGGAAGGCAAGCTCGTGACGAATCCGGAGTACGGCGGCGACGGCAAGAAAACCGATCGCTGCGCATCGTTCACACCGCCGACCGTGGCGTTCCCGGCGCACTGGGCGCCCAACGACCTGCTTTTCTACACCGGCACGCAGTTCCCGAAACCGTATCAGGGCGGCGTGTTCGTCGCGTTCCACGGATCGTGGAACCGCGCGCCGCTTCCGATGGCTGGGTACAACGTGACGTTCGTACCGTTCTCGGGAGACAAACCCTCCGGAAAGTACGAGGTGTTCGCGGATGGATTCGCCGGTAAGACGCCGTTGATGAGTCCAGGCGAGGCTGCCGCGCGTCCCGGCGGCCTCGCGATGGGGCCCGACGGATCGCTCTACATCACCGAGGATACGAAAGGAAAGATCTGGCGCGTGATGTACAAGAAGTGAGAAGGACAGTCGCAACCTCCGTCCCCGCGGCAACCTCCCTCTAATCGCAAAGGCCGCCAAGGCCCGCAAAGACAAGTCAATCTTTGCGGCTTGGCGAGCTGTGCGTCCAAAATCACATGTGAAAGACGTAATGTGTCGGTTCGTGATTTCGCTTCGTGGCAGGTCTGAATCATGAGCCGGGTGCTGCTGGTCACTGGCGGCAGCCGAGGCATCGGCGCGGCGACCGCAGCGCTGGCTGCCGAGCGCGGCTACGCGGTGTGCGTGAATTATCGCGTCAACGCGCAAGCGGCTGGCGCCGTCGTCGCCGGCATCGAACGCGCGGGCGGGCGCGCGATTGCCGTTCCAGCCGACGTCTCGTCCGAGGCGGACGTCGTGCGCCTGTTCGACACCGTCAGCGAGTGGCTCGGCTCGCTCACGGCTCTCGTCAACAACGCAGGCATCCTGGAGCAGCAGACCCGCGTCGAACACATGGACGCCGCCAGGCTCCAACGCGTGTTCGCAACCAATATCACGGGTGCGTTTCTCTGCGCGCGCGAAGCCGTACGTCGCATGTCGACGGCACATGGCGGCGCCGGCGGCGCGATCGTCAACGTCTCGTCACGTGCGGCGCAGCTCGGATCGCCGAACGAGTACGTGGACTATGCGGCGTCGAAAGCCGCGCTCGACACGTTGACCGTCGGCCTGTCGCGCGAGGTCGCCGCCGAAGGCATTCGCGTCAACGGCGTCCGTGCCGGAGTGATCTACACCGACATCCACACCAGCGGCGGCGAGCCGGGCCGCGTCGACCGCATCGGGCCGACCGTGCCGATGCGGAGAGGCGGCGAAGCCATCGAAGTGGCGCGCGCCATTCTCTGGCTGCTCTCAGATGAGGCGTCGTATTCGACGGGAACGTTCATCGACGTCGCGGGAGGGCGATAACAGCACGTTCAACCCTAGCACCCGGCACCTAGCACCTGGCACCACGCTTTTCAGTTATCCCTCCGCACCGTCTCCGCTGAGAACGCCGGCAGGCAGACGGCGATGTACTCCGCGCCGTCAGGTCCGGGCGTGCTGTAACGGATCCACTCACCGGGCGCGGTGACGACGGCCTGGCCGGCGTGCACGTCGATCGCGCCGCCTTCGTGCTCCACCCGGACCATGCCGCGCAGCACGACGGTGATTTCCTCGAATTCCGGCCGCTGCCCCGGTTCCTCCCAGCCCGATGGCGAGGTCATCCGCGCAACGCTGACCTGCGCGTGGCCGGAGTTCACGCGGCCGGCGAATTCTTCGATTCGCTTGGGCTTCGTGCCGGCGGCGGCGATGACGGTGGGTGCAGGAATCAATCGAGGCATACATGCACGACGTACAACGCAGGGTCCGTTGAGCACGCAGATCAACATGTTCTCTGGTTGTCTGCGGAATCCGCGTCCTCGGCGCGTCGTCCGTTCGGGGGAGTATAGACTGGGTCCGTGAAGAAAATTTGCGACACGATCCTTGATGCCATCGGCGGCACGCCGATGGTGCGCATCAACCGTATCACCGGTGGACTCGTCGAGGGAACCGTGCTCGCCAAGATCGAAACCTTCAACCCCGGCAATTCAATCAAGGACCGCATGGCGGTGAAGATGGTTGAGGATGCCGAGCGAGCCGGACTCCTCAAGCCGGGCGGTACGATCGTCGAAGGCACATCCGGCAACACCGGTATGGGTCTCGCGATTACCGCGGTCGTGAAGGGCTACAGATGCGTGTTCACGACGACTGATAAGCAATCCAAGGAGAAAATCGACGCGCTCAAGGCGTTCGGCGCCGAAGTGATCGTGTGTCCGACGAACGTCGACCCGGAGGATCCTCGGTCGTACTATTCGGTGTCGTCGCGACTCGAGAAAGAAATTGCCAACTCCTGGAAGGCCAACCAGTACGACAACCTGTCCAACACGCAGGCACACTACGAGCAGACGGCGCCCGAAATCTGGTCGCAGACCGATGGGCGCATCACACATCTCGTGGTCGGCGTCGGCACGGGCGGAACGATCTCAGGCATCGGCCGGTACCTGAAGGAGCGCAATCCGAAGATCAAAGTGTGGGGCATCGATACCTACGGATCGGTGTTCAAGAAATACAAGGAAACCGGCATCTTCGACAAAAACGAAATCTATCCGTACATCACCGAGGGCATCGGCGAGGACTTTCTGCCCAAGAACGTTGACTTCAGCGTCATCGACCATTTCGAGAAGGTCACCGACAAAGACGCCGCTGTCATGACGCGGCGCCTCGCGCGCGAGGAAGGCATCTTTGCCGGGAACTCCGCCGGATCGGCAATGGCGGGCCTGCTGCAGTTGAAGCACAACTTCACGCCTGACGATGTAATCGTGGTCGTGTTTCACGACCACGGATCGCGATATCTTGCCAAGATGTACAACGACGATTGGATGCGCGAAAAAGGCTTTCTCGAAAAGAGCGGCATGACGGCGCGCGATCTGGTGGCCGCGCGGCTGTCAGGCGAACTGTGCGCGATCGAGGCGAACGAGCCGGTGGAGCACGCGCTGCGAATGATGAGCGAGCAAGACTTCTCTCAGATTTCGATCACCCGCGACAAGCGCCTGGTCGGATCGCTCAACGAAACGCACCTGTATGAAATGCTCGTGCAGGATCCCCGCGTGAAGTCCCATCCGGTCGAGTCGATCATGCAGCCCGCGTTTCCCTTCGTCGACATCTCGACGCCCGTCGATTTGCTCCAGACGATGATTACACCGCAGAACCCGGCCGTCCTGGTCCGGGACTTCAAAACGGACAAAACGTTCATCATCACGCGATCGGATCTGATTCGCGTGCTGTAGAGTGAGGCCGTGTCGCCCTCGACGGCCGTCGCCGGCACGGCCACCGTCCCGAGAATTCATCGGCCGACACCGCGTTGGCTGCTGTACGCCTACTTCCTGCGCACGCAGATCGTCACGGTCATCGTGCTCGTGGTGCTGCCCATCGCCGCGCTCCACGGGCGTGCGGCGCCGCTCCTGAATGGCCTGTTCGACATCAACTATGAAACGCGGTGGCTCGAAGCGCTGGCCATGTTCATCACCGGCTACGTCGTCGTCACGCTGGGCGGCGCCATCGCCACGACGACGTGGACGACAATCGTCAACGCACCCCAACGGTTCGAAGTGGACGTCTGGCCGGCGCTCCCGGAGTTCGTGCCGCGCTGGGCCAACGTGGCGGCGGTTCTGCCGGGCGCTGTCTCAATCGTTGCCGCAATCCGGCACTCGTGGTCGGCTTCGGGCGTTCCGCCGGCTCACTTGATCGTTGGCGCGCTCGGCGGCGGCGTGATGGCATTCCTGCCGATCGAGTACGCGCGGAAGCATTTCGCGAACAGTCCCGAACCTGGAGCGTTCATGAAGTGGCTCTCGCGGCATCCGAACGTCGGAGCGGGATATGTCAAACCGGACGGAGCAATCCGGCCTGGCCATCGAATCGCCGCTGCGGCATTCGGCCTCACGTTGCTCTTGTACATCGCGGTGGGGTTCGGCAAGTTCCTCCGGATCGGAGAACCCGCAGTCGTGCCGACGATCGCGGCGGTCCTGCTGTTGCTGATGCTTGGGTGCTGGGTTGTGAGTGCCTGCACGTTCTTTTTCGATCGCTACCGCGTGCCGGTGTTCAGCCCGCTGCTGCTGCTTCCTATTGCGACATCATTTGCGGCCTGGTCGGATCACTTCTATCGGACGGAGCCCCATCAGCCTCGGTGGAGTCCGCGGCCCGGGGAAGCGCTCGGTCTGTCGAACGGACCGATTATCGTCGTCGCTGCCGACGGCGGTGGGATTCAGGCCGCCGCGTGGTCGGCGCAAGTTCTTACGGGATTGACCGCGCAGCTGCACCGCGAGCTCGGTGCCGATCGCTTCGGCCCATCGGTACGGCTCATCAGCTCCGTGTCCGGCGGCGGCATAGGCGCGATGTACTTCGTCAACCAGTATCAGAACGGCCACCCGGCGGGAGACCTGTCGAAGGTCGTCCGCAATGCCGAGGCGTCGAGCCTGGACGATGTGGCGTGGGGCGCGGCCTATCCAGACACCCTCCGCACGGTGCTGCCGGTATTCTGGTCGGACCGCGGGCAGGCGCTGGAGTGGGCGTGGAAGCGCGACGGCGGCGTCGCGACGCGTCTCGCCGACTGGCGCGCTGATGTGTGGAACGGGAAGCGGCCGTCGAATATTTTTAACGCGACAATCGTCGATTCCGGCGAGCGGCTGCTGATGGGGACGTCGATGCTGACGAGCGGCGTCGGCCGTCGCAATTTCGAAGAACTCTACGATCGGGCGGATCTCGAGGTCGTCACGGCGGCGCGTTTGTCGGCTGGGTTCACGTACGTCTCGCCGGCCGCGCGGTCCGACCTCCCGGCATCCGTTCCATACGCGAGCTTGCACATCGTCGATGGCGGCTATTACGACAACTACGGCATGTCCACGTTGATGGAATGGTTGCACGAAGGGCTCCTGGAGCTCTGGCCGCGCCCCGGCCGCGTGCTCGTGGTTCAGATTCGGAGCGCCCCGCCATCGGAGGCCTTGGTCGCCGGCGACGAGCGCGGATGGTTCTACCAGGCCTGGGCCCCGTTGGCCGCGATGCTCCACGTGCGCACGACGGGTCAGCTGTCGCATAACCGGGAGGAGTTTCAGCGCCTGCAGGAGTTATGGGGGCGGTATGGTGTCGAGATCGACAACGCCGTATTTCAGTTCTGCGGCAGCAACCCGCCGTTGTCGTGGCACATGACCGCGCGCGAGCGGGCTGCGATCACCGCGCAGTGGGATCGCGAGGTCGCGCAGCCCGCCGGCCTCGATGTCGTCCGGCGGTTCCTGAAGGGGGAGCCGGTTCCGAATACGCCTGCCTGGGTGTCATGCGGGCAGTAGATCTCAGGCAGACCGCCGCTCAACGGCGCTCGAAGATCCAGACGTTGTCCTGGTCTCGCCCGTTTCCCCGGAGTTGTCGACAGCGTGCGAGCAGAGAACCCTTGGCGGCTCGGCGCCAGTTCCGCAATCGCGACTTAGTGCGGAACGTCGCGGCGCTGACGGCGCAGAACACCCTTGAGCGGGCGGGCGAGGCTCGACGTCAGCGACAATCACACTGGGGACAGCCTTTGTCGAAGATGATCTTCCAGCTGCCGCCCTCGCGACGCCACACGGAGTTGAACGTGCCGACCCGTCTGCCAGTGGGATCCTTGACCGGGCCGGTACTGAGCGCCAGCGTGCCCGAGTCGAGGACTTCGACGCGCTCCGGTTCCCAGGAGAACGGCGCCTGCGGTCCGTCGTAGAGCCGCTTCCAGGCGGCTGCGACCGCCTGCTTGCCCCTCAGCGTCGGCCCCTCCGGCATGAACACGGTGTCTTCCGATAGAAACGACACGAACGCCGCGTGGTCGCGGTCGGCCATCGTCTTCGCAAACGCGCGCTCGACCGCGCGGACCTCGTCCGCGATGGCGGCCGCATTTGATTGAGCTCGCGCCGGCGCCAATGGCATCGCGACGAGGAAAGCCAGACACGCGATCAGTGATTTCATGGGTAACATTATGGCCGATGAAAATGGATGAACGGCTGGAAGCGTACGCAGACCTCGCTGTCAGGGTCGCCCTGAACCTACAGCCGGGACAGCGATTGCTGATCGTCGGTCCGCTGATGCACGGCGGCGTCTCGCTCGAGGCGGCGCCGGTTGTGCGACACATCGCCGCGGCCGCGTATCGTGCGGGCGCAGAGTTGGTCGAGGCGATCTGGGGCGACGAGCCGCTGCAGCTGACGCGCTTCCGCTACGCGCGCGCCGACACGTTCGTTGCGTTCTCGGCGTGGCTTCCGGCGGCGCTGGCGCAGCACGCAGAGGCCGGGAACGCCGTGCTCTCGGTGTACGCGAACGATCCGGATCTGCTGGAGCACGAATCCGCGGAGCTCGCGGGCATGCTGCAACAGACCACGTCGCGCAGCGTGATGGCCTTCCGCGAGTTGATTTCGCGCAATCACACGAACTGGGCCGTGATTGCGGCCGCGGGCGAGGCGTGGGCGTCGAAAGTCTTTCCAGAGGCGCCGCCGCCGGAGCGGTTCGCTCGTTTGTGGGACGCCATTGCGCATTTGTGCCGGCTCGACCGTACCGATCCGATTGCGGCCTGGCAGGATCATCTGGCGGAGCTCTCGGCGCGAAGCGGCGCGCTCAATCGCAGCCGGTACTCCGCGCTGAGATTCGTCGGTCCGGGAACCGATCTCACCGTCGGACTGCCCGCCGGACACATCTGGGTCAGCGGCGCGTCGACGAGCCGCAACAACATTCGCTTCGTGCCGAATCTTCCGACGGAAGAAGTGTTCACCATCGCCGATCGCTGCCGCGTCTCTGGAAACGTGCGTGCGACCAAACCGCTCAACTACGCCGGGACGCTCATCGAAGATTTCAGTCTCCGCTTCGAAGATGGGCGCGTCGTCCATCTCTCGGCCCGACGCGGCGAATCGGTGCTGCGTCAGCTGGTCGATACCGACGCCGCCGCCGGACGGTTGGGAGAAGTCGCGCTCGTGCCACACTCGTCGCCGATCGCACAGTCCGGGCGGCTCTTCTACAACACGCTCTTCGACGAAAACGCGGCCAGCCACGTCGCCCTGGGTACGGCCTACAAGTTCACGCTGAGCGGCGCGGACGCGATGAGCAACGAAGAGTTCGAACGGGCTGGCGGTAATCGGAGCGCCGTGCACGTAGATTTCATGATTGGCTCGGCGGATCTTGACGTCGACGGCGTGCGCGACGACGGCACAGCTGAACCGTTGATGCGCCGCGGAGGGTGGGTCGCGGCGGTCTGACTGGTACGGCTCATGAAATAGAAACCGCGCCGAGGAGGCACGGTGAACCTATTTCACTCCATCTCGACCGCGACACAGCTCGCTGTCGTCCTCGCGACGTGTGGCAGCGGGCCCGCCGCAGCCCGGCAAGCGATCGACGCGCGTGCGCAGGCCCTTGCCGACTTCAAAACCCGCGTCGACAAGTACGTCGCGTTGCGCAGCAAGGCGGACGACACGGCGCCGCCGCTGAAGAAAACCGAAGACCCCCGAAAGATTCGCGAGGCCCAGCAGGCGCTCGTCGAGCGCATCGGCGCCGCACGCTCCGGCGCCAGACAAGGCGATATCTTCACGCCCGAGGTGACCGCCGAATTCAAGCGGCTGCTGCGCCCCGAGGTCAAGGAGCCAGGAACGAAGGCGGTGATGAAGGACGACAAGCCGCAGGTGGTCACCTTCAACATAAACGGGCCGTACCCCGACAAGCAGTCCCTGGCGACGGTGCCGCCCAACATTCTGGCAAGCCTGCCGCCGCTGCCCAAGGACATCGACTATCGCTTCGTTGACAAGCACCTCATCCTGCGCGACGCCCGCGCGAACACGATCATCGACTACATCCCCAACGCCATTCCGTGACGGAGCACGCCATGTCTTCACGCCGCCTTCCGAGATGCATCGTTCCCTTCGCGCTCGTCCTTTGCGCCGTGGTGACAGCGCAGGAGATCACGCTGCCGAACGCGGCAGACTCGCTCAAGTTCGCCGTCATCGGAGACAGCGGCACGGGCTCGCGTTCGCAATTCGCGGTCGCCGAGAAACTGATCGGGTCGCGGTCGAAATTCCCCTACGAAATCGTGCTGATGATGGGGGACAACCTCTATAGCGGAAGCGGGCCGAAGGACTTCGATAAGAAGTTCGAGAAGCCGTACCGCCCTCTGCTCGACGCCGGCGTCAAGTTCTACGCAGCGCTGGGTAATCACGACAATCCGAACGAGCGCTTCTACAAGGGCTTCAACATGAACGGTGAGCGGTACTACACGTTCAAGCCGAAGGCCGGGGTACGCATCTTCGCGCTCGACAGCAACTACATGGACAAGCCTCAGCTCGACTGGCTCGAGAAAGAGCTGACCGCCAGCGGCTCGGACTGGAAGATTGCGTTCTTCCATCATCCTCTCTATTCGTCCGGTGGCGCGCATGGGTCCGACATTCCGTTGCGGACCCGGCTCGAGCCGATCTTCCTCAGGCACGGCGTGGACGTCGTGTTCTCCGGTCACGAGCATTTCTACGAGCGCATCAAGCCTCAGAAGGGCATCTACTACTTCACGTCGGGGGGCGCCGCAAAACTGCGCGAGGGCGACGTCAGCAGGAGCGAGCTGACCGCGAAGAGCTTCGACACCGGCTTTCACTTCATGATCGTCGAGCTCGCGAAGGACGCGGTGTACTTCCAGGTGATCTCGGACCAGGGCAAAACCGTCGATTCGGGGATGCTTCCGCGGATCAGCGATCAGGACAAGAAGAAGTTCGCAGCAGCGACGTCGCGCTGAGGGCCGCTCTCTGTGCCCTGTATAATCCGGCCATCATGCGATCCACATCGGCCATTGGCGCCGCCCTCGCTGCCACGCTGGTTTTGAGCGGCGTCCCGATCGGCCGCGCGCAGACGAAACAGCGCCTCAATCCCGTGATCGATCTTCTCGAACACAACCGGCCGGTATTCGGCGTCTACTGGCCGTCGAATGGCGGTGGCCGTCGCGGCGCGGACGTGCCCGCGCGACCCGCCGGCGATCTCGCCAGAGACGCCCTCGGCTACACGGCGACCGATTTCCTCTTCAGTGGAAGCATGGAGGGTGGCGTCGATCGAGGATATGCGGCGTATGCCGAATTCGCCAGGGCGCTGGTCGAGGCCGGCGACGCCGGCAAATCTCCGTTCTTCGGACTTCGCCATCCGCTCGTCGTCAAAACGCCGAAGATCGCCACGGATTCGGTCAAGGCGGTGGACAACATCAGCCGTGAATTGAACGTTGGAGCGTCCGGGATCATGTTCGTCGAGGTAGAGAGCGCCGACGAAGTTCGACAGGGCCTGGCCGCGATGCGCTTCAAGTCCAGGAGCGGCACACGGCCTGACGAGGTCGGCGGAGCGCCCGCGTTCTGGGGTATGAGCGAACAGCAGTACAGGCAGAAAGCCGATCTCTGGCCGCTCAATCCCGATGGCGAATTGATCAACTGGACCATCGTCGAGAGCAGGGAGGGCCTCGCGCACGTGCGCGAAATTGCCGCCGTCAAAGGCATCGGTGTGCTGTGGCCCGGCGCCGGCACGCTGCGTGGCGTGTTCTCGACGACAAATGCGGCCGGCGAACGTGTCGTCGATACGGTGGCGCACGAGAACGCGATTCAGCAGGTGCTGGCCGCGTGCAAGGAATTCAAGGTTCCGTGCGGCTACCCGGCCAATGCGAACGACATTGAGACGCGCATGAAACAGGGATTCAGCGTGTTCGTCATGAATTGGGGCGACGCCGGTTTCAGCACCGTCGATATCGGCAGGAAAGCTGCGGGTCGGGTGTCGACCCAGCGGTGACAAAAACACGCCAGCTTCCGCATCCGATCATCGTGCTGCTCGCCGCAGTGTCTGTCGCCGCGGCACTCACCTGGATCCTTCCCGCGGGCGCGTTCGATCGAAAGGACGATCCATCAACCGGCAGATGCGTAGTGGTTGCCGGCACATACCATCGGGTGGAGAAGGCGCCAGTCGGCCTCTTTGGCGCAGCGGTATCCGTGCCGCGCGGGTTCGTGGCCGGCGCAGACGTGCTTGGCGTCGTGCTGTTCGTCGGCGGCGCATGGGTGGTCGTCGATCGGCTGGGGGACATTGCCGGCATTGGTCGCGTTCCTGGTTTCGCGCTTCCGACGCCGTGGGTTGTGGGCGATTCCCGTCGTCTGCATGTTCTTTGCGACGATGGGCGCACTGGAGAACATGCAGGAAGAGATCATCCCGCTCGTGCCGGTGCTGCTGGTCCTCGGCCGGGGGCTGGGCGTGGATGCCGTGGTTGTCGTGGCAACGAGCGCCGGCGCGGCAATGATCGGGAGCGCGTTTGGTCCTACCAATCCCTTTCAAGCCGGCATCGCGATGAAACTCGCACAATTGCCGCCATTTGCGGCAGTCGGGCTCCGAGCTGGCATGTTCATCGTCGGACTCACGTTGTGGGTGGCCTGGACAATTCAATACGCCATGCGGCATCGCGATGCGGATCCGATCCCGGCCCAAGGGGAGTCGACGACTGGCCCAACGCCCGTCCGGGCTGACCCGCTGCTGTCCCCTCCGAAGCATGCGCTGATCCTGACGCTGGTACTGACGCCGATGGCGGTGTACGTCTACGGCGCGGTGAGACTGGACTGGGGGTTGAACGATCTGGCAGGCGCCTTTCTCATCGGCGGCATTCTCGCTGGACTGGTTGGTGGTCTCGGGCCTGCTGGAACGCTGGCGGCCTATCTCGAGGGCATGCAGAGTCTGCTGCCGGCCGCGCTGATCATCGGCGTTGCGCGGAGCATCTCGCTGGTGCTCGAAGACGGCCACACCGTCGACACGATCCTGAATGCGGTCGCCACATCCCTCGAACACGCTCCCGCGTCGCTGAGCGCATTCCTGCAGATTCCGGTGCACGGGCTGATTCATGTCGCCGTGCCGAGCGTCAGCGGACAGGCGGTGTTGACGATGCCGTTGCTGGTGCCGCTGGCGGATCTCCTCGGGTTTTCGCGACAAGTGCCGGTGATCGCGTATCAGACCGGCGCCGGCCTGACCGAACTCCTGACGCCGACCAACGGCGCGTTGATGGCTGTACTTCTTGCGGCGAACGTTCCGTATCAGCGCTGGGTCCGGTTCGTGCTCGGCGGTCTGGCCATCCAGGTGCTCGTTGGTGTCGCCGCCATCATCGCGGTCATGTGGTTGCAGATCTGAACTGCCTATGGTTTTTCTGAAAACATCGGGCCTGAAAACTTCTGACTTCTGACTTCTGACTTCTGACTTCAATGTTCAGACCTGGCCTATTCCTGTCTCAACACTTCCATCGGATCGACGCGCGATGCTCGAGCTGCGGGCACGATGCAGGCCACCGCAGAAATGAAACCGAGGACCAGCACGACCACGAGATACGTGGGCGCGTCGTCGGGCCGCACGCCGTAGAGCACCGCGCTCATCGCGCGCGTCGCAGCCCAGCCGCCAGCGACGCCGATGACCAAGCCAATCCCGCTGAGTGCCAGGCCCCGCGCCGCCATCATCGTGACGACGGCGCGAGATGTCGCCCCGAGCGCGATCCGCAAGCCGATCTCACGACTCCGCTGCGCGACACCGAACGCGAGCAGACCGTACAGGCCGATGGATGCCACCACAATCGCAAGCGCGGCAAAGGCGCCGAGCAGCACCATCTGCTGATGACGATCGGCGACCTCGAGATCCATGATGTCGTCCATCGTTCGGACCGCGCTGATTGGCTGCGCCGGATCGACGCCCGCGATGACATGCCGAATCGATTCGGCCAGGGTTTCAGGCCGCCCACTCACGCGTACCACGAGAAACTCAGGAACCGCCCAGATTTCGGGAGCCTGCGCGATCGACAGGTATACCCCCGGCTTCAGTGCCAGCTCGTATCCGCGTTCACGCACGTCGCGAACCACGCCGACGACGGTGTGGAACGGATTGGACGACTGGCTGAACTGCACCCGGCGCCCGAGTGATGATTCGCCGGGAAAGTACTGCCTGGCCATCGTCTCGTTGATGACGACGACGCGATTGGTACCGGCGCCGTCGCGATCGTCGATCAGCCGACCGGCGATCAGATTGACGCCGAGCGTCGACAGGTAGTCGGTCGTGCCGGCCCGAAACATCGCATCGAACGGCAGATCCGCCGTCATCGGGACCCCGTCGATCTTGAACCACGTCGTGTTGCCCTGTGCCGTGAAAGGCGGGTTGGAAGCAAATGCGGCGTGCTGGACGCCGGGCAACGCTTTCACGCCTGCAATGACGCGCTCGTAGAATACGAGACGCTTCAGCGGATCCGCGTACTTGGGGCGCGGCAGCGTTGTCCTCATTGTCAAAAGCCGCTCGGTTCGGAATCCGACGTCGATCGCTCGCAAATTCACGAGCGTCCGAATCATCAATCCTGTCGCGGCCAGCAGCACGACGGCCGCAGCGATCTGCAGGATGACGAGCGCATCCCGCGTGAACTGGCTGCCGGCGCCGACCGAGGATCGCGCCTGCTCGTGCAGCGCGGCGTGCAGCGACCGTGCGCCGACGTGCAGTGCCGGAGCCGCACTGAAGATCACGCCCGTCGCGATCGCCAGCGTGAACGTGAACGAGAGCAGCCGGAAGTCCACGACCGAAGTGTTCAGCGACGAAACACCCATCGGAGTCAGACTGACGAGGAGTTGCCTGGCGGCCGGCACGAGACCCAGGCCGGCGATGCCGCCCGTCATCGAGAGCAGCACGCCTTCCAGCAGCAACTGACGGATCAGGCGGCCGCGCGTCGCGCCGAGCGCCGCGCGCACCGCGAGTTCGCCGCGCCGCCCCGCGGCGCGCGACATCAGGAGGCTCGCGAGGTTCGCGCACGCAATCAGCAGGACCGCGAGAGCCGCGCCCATCAGCACGAGCAGCTCGAGTCCGGTATTGCCGAGCATCTCTTCTTTCATGGGCACGAGCGTCACGCCAAGGTTGCGATTGGTACCTGGATACTGCTCCGTGAGTCGGCGCGCGATGGCGCGCATGTCGTCTCGTGCAGATTCCAGGGTCACGCCCGCGTTCAGGCGGCTGACCACGTTCAGGAAATGGGAGCCGCGATCAGCCGCCTGCGCCGGCGACAGACGAATCGGGACCCAGTAATCCACGTCGCGGTTGCGGAATACGAACGATCGCGGCATCACGCCGATCACTTCGTACCGGGTGTCGTTCATCAGTACCGTGCGGCCGACCACCGACGGATCGCCGCCGTACCGCCGCTGCCAGAGTCCGTAGCTGATCACCACGACGTGTGCGCCGGTGCGGTTCTCGTCCTCCGTGAAGGTTCGCCCGCGTTGGGGTCCGACTCCGAGCACCCTGAAGAAGTTTGGCGTCACCGCGCGGCCGAGCACCTGCTCGGGCTGACCGTCGCCCGTCAGGCTTGCGGACGCGCCGCGCGTGGCGGCGATGTCGTCGAAAGAGCGGTTCATGCGTTGCCAGTCGGCAAAATTGGCGGGCGCGGGCGTGTTCTTGGGAAAGCCGATGCGGCTGGCGTCCTCCCAGATCATCACCACGCGATCCGGATCCGCGTACGGCAGAGGGCGGATGACAACGGCGTCGACGACCGAGAAGATGACCGAGTTCGCCCCGATGCCGAGCGCCAGCGTGCCGACAGCAGTCAGCGTGAAGAGTGGGGTCTTTCGGAAGAGACGAAGGGCGTAGCGGAGGTCGGACAGCCACTCCATAGGTGCTTAGACGGTGATGGCGAAAGAACCGTTGGTCTGCCGTGTTCCGCGGCAAATATCTCGCCGCACCACGCGTTCGACGGGGGCTACCTGACCTTCGCGGAGGGCACCGCCGATCTCGCCGATCGCCGCGCCTTTCTCCAGCGATTGCGGCGGTCGACTGGAACGTGTATACGAAGCGGCCTTTCGCTGGTCCCGAGCAGGGACGAGGCCTATCAGGACGCGCATCGCTCGACGACGTAAAGGATCACATGGCGGATTTCAAATCGTACTGGAAGGTAAACGTCACACCGGCGGGCTGGTATTCCAAGAAACCAAACGCTGGCTGACATCCAAATGGAGCCGACGCGTCCAACGTTCTGTGCGATTATGTCGCCGTAGCGCGCGGTTCGTTTGGCGCCGTTAGACGGCCGAAAGTCAGGAGGACGCCGCCGATGGATCCGACCAGACGCAAAATACTGAAAACGGGTGCCACGGCGACGGCGATTGCGGCAGCGCGGCGCGTGCTTGCGCAGCAGACCGGGCAAGGAGGAGCCGCCATGTCCTTCTACGAAAAAGGCCCCGTTCGCATCCACTATGAGGAGGCCGGCTCCGGCTTCCCGCTGTTGCTCATCGCTGGCGGGGGACTGAACTCGACGATCTCCGGCCTGACAAGTCCCTTTAACCCAATCGAGGAGTTCAAGGGCGAGTACCGCTGCATTGCGTCGGACCTGCGCAACGCCAACGGCGGCCAGTCCTCCGGTCCGCTCGAGATCGACCGGCCGTGGGATGCCTATACCGATGACCATCTCGGTCTGATGGATTACCTGGGCATCGAGACGTTCATGGTGCTGGGCTTCTGCATCGGCGGCCCCTTCATCTGGAACCTCCTGCGGCGGGCGCCTAATCGCATCGTCGCCGCCGTGCTGGCCCAGCCCAGCGGGTCGCGTCCGGAGATGCGCGATCTTTTCTACGAGACGAACATGAAGGGTTGGGGTCCGGAGCTGGTCAAGCGCCGACCCGAGATCACGATGGAAATGGTCGACAAGTTTCTGACCAAGATGTACCGGACAAACGCCGACTTCGTCTTCACCGTGACACGCGACTTCGTGCGCAAGTGTCAGACGCCGGTACTGATCCTGCCGGACGATATCCCGGCGCATCCGTACGCGGTCGCCATGGAGGCCGCGATGCTCGCGCCGAACGCCGAAGTGAGCATGTTCCCGTGGAAGGAGCCCAAGGAACGCATTCCCCTGGCGGTGCGCCAGATACGTTCCTTCCTCCGGGCGCATCGGCCCGCGGCTGCGTAGGACGGTGGTGTCTACACGACAAGGCAAGTGACGCCCGGTGACCGCATGAGACCGTGTTCACGTCATCTGACTGTCGTGAGGGGGGAGGCTAGTGCTGTCCGGTTAGAGCAAGCACAGCGTAGGCTGTTGCCGCATCGCTCATGAATTTCCCGATATCGCTTGCGGGATCTCGCTGCTTGTTCAGCGACGAGGCGGACCACATGCCGGTCGCCGGGTCCTGATGTCGAACGAGCCAGGCCAGCGCCTTGCTGAGGTGCGGCTCGGTGCGAGGAACACCCGACTGGCTGAGCGCCACGGTCACGAGTCCGGTGGCGTACCCGTCACTCGCCGTATCGAGCGGCGTGTTGTCGACACGCTTCCAACTGCCTAGCGCCGAGGTCGACCATCCGCCGTCGGCCTGCTGGAGGGCGTTGGCCGCTTCCGCGATCGCGCGCTGCTGGTCGGCGGCGAGCAGTCCAGTCAATCGCGCCGACGCCCAGAGCGCGGTGAGCCGGTTGAAGAGCCGCTCCTTGTCCGCGCCCTTCGTCACGTAATCGCGCAGTAGCGTGAGTTGATCCTGGATTGGAGGACGCGATGCGTAACCGCCCGGCGCAGTTCCGACCGCGAGCGCGGCCAGCGCAGCGCCGTAGTAGGGCGATTCAGTCGATTCCCACGGCTCGTAGTGGAAGTTCAACCACGCCCATCCACCCTTCAGATCGCCGGCCTTGAACTGCAGCGCCCACATGTTTGCGAACGCGCGTTCGGTGTCCTCGGAGAGGGTGCCGGTCGACGCATCGCGTGTCGCGAGCACGAGAGCGTTCATGACCGACTCGGTTCCGCGTGATTCACTGCTCTTGGGGAGACCGCGCGTCTGATCGGGATAAAACGGCTCCACCTCGTTCCACATGCGGACGCGTTTGACGACGTGAGCGAGCATCGCCCGTTCGGGCTCTGGCATCTCGTGTTCGCCGAGCGCGGCGTGCAGCGCGGGACGCGCGAGCGCGTAGGGCAGCGCGGTGTGGCAGGAGACGCAGGAGGTGTCGTGATCGCGAGCCGCGTTCGGCCACTTGAGCCACCAGTCCATCCGGCCGTCCAGATATCCGGCGGCGACGCGCGGGCTCCACGACGCCGATTCGGAATGGGCGCCTTGCGGTGCAGCCTGCGGAACTGCGCGGAACACGATCAGAACTGCCCACACTACACCTGTCACCACCACCAGCGCGCTTCGTCGAATGGTCATGGGAGCACGTTAGAGATTGTCGCGCCCCCTGTCAAGGTTGTGGCGGACACTGCCAGAACGTGATGTGCACGTACGATCCGCGCGGTTGCCACTCGCACGGGAAACGGGGATCGCGGTCGCCGAAGAGTTGGTCGCGCTCGAATGGAAACAGCGCGGCGCCAATCGATTGGCGGCTGATAGACTGCCATCGGCGCAGCGCCTCCCACATTGCCGGCGACAGTTCGTCGAAGCGCACGAATCGCATCTGTGGCGCGTAATAGTTGGCGGCGCCGGTCATCTGCACCATCAGGACCGTCGACGACAAGGACGGATCCATGGCCATCACGCGCAGCGCTTCGCCGTAGGCATGTTCGCCGTCCTTCATGCTGCGGTAGGCGTCGAACTGCGGGCTTCGCACGAGGAGCAGGGTGCATATGGCAACGGCACACACGGCCAATGCGCCTGCGACGAGTCGAGTGCGTGATAGTTCTCGCACGCCCGTGACCGCTGCGATGATCAGCGGCGGAAAAGCGGGCAGCACGAACCGCAGCGTCCACCATGCCTCGGACGTGACCGGATATGCCGAGTAGACCCCGAACACGACGGCGATCCAGGCGGTCGCAATCCACGTCCATCGCCGCCGCTCTCCGCGCCACGCCCACAGGGCGGCGGGGGCACAGAGCAGCAGCCAGGACGCGAGACGCGGCAGCCAAATGAGATAGTGCGCGGCGGTTCTGCTCACATGCGTGAGCGAGAACGCGACCGACACATCGCCGTACCCCGATTCGAGCGGATGCCCGTAGGCCCACGTCTGGTAGATCGTGACGAAGAGCGCGAACGGCAAGGCGCCTGTTGCGAACGCGGCATACGACCGTATCGCGAATGGAAGAGCGACGGCGATTGGCAGCATCAACAACAGGTTCGTCGGCCGCACGAGCATCGCGATACCGACACTCACGCCTGCCAACACCGCGAGCGGGCGTGAACGCCTGGCGCGCCACGCGCACAGCACCGCCGCCTCGGCCCAGCACGTCGCGAGCAGGTCGCTCATCGGCTGGACGGCGATGAACAGCACGAGCGGCGAACACCCGAAGATCACGCAGACGGTCAGCGCCCACCACGGTTCCAATCCTGTTTCGCGTGCGAGGACGTACAGCAGCCAGAGCGTTGCGGCCAGCGTCGCAACCAGCACCGTGGTTACCGCTGCTTCCTCCGGGAGGATCAGATTCAACGCTGCAATGTGCAGCGGGAAGCCCGTCGGATAGGTCGGCACGAGATCCATCGTGCCCGGCCGGACGCGCGCGCCGAACGGCACGAAGGCACTTACGGTCACGGCGTCGAGAGGAAATCCTGGAGGCACGCGGATGGGAACCGAAAGCGTCGCGTGCCGGAAGAGCCTGGCGCTCCAAAGATAGCCCGACGAGTCCGCGCCGCCCGCGTACGGCGCCAGGGCAGGAGTCAGCCAGCGGAGGTAGACAACGAGGAGAGCGACCAGGCCAATGGGCCTTCTCAACCTCCGTCCCTCCCGCCATCTCCGTCCCTGCGGGAGGGACGGAGGTGGCCGCAGGGACGGAGGTTGAAAGACCTCACGGCATCTGCGGAGGAGGCATCCGCCGCTTCGTGCCCTGCTCGAATGCGTACGCGATTTCAATCAGTCGCGGCTCGCTGCACGACGCACCCGTGAAGCCCACGCCAAAGGGCCCGGGCCTGGCGTCGAATCCGGCTGGAAACGGCGGATTCGGGGCGTTCGGTACCTGCCCGAACGGCACGACGATGATCGGGTAGCCAGCGCGCGCGGCGAGGCCGGCGCCCGAGCCGCCGGGGGTGAGGATGGCGTCAAGGTTGTTGGCCTTCAGCACGCCGTCGATGCCGTCCGTGCGACTGAGAAGGTTGTCCTTCTGCACATCGGCGTCGTTGCGCGCTCGATCGAGCTCGAGATCCATCTCATCCGAGATATCCAGTCTCGACTGCCCGTACCTGATCGCTCCGGCTTTCTGGTGCGCGTTGTTCCATTCGCGAAGCTCGGTCAGCGTCTTCACCGGCGCCGTCGGACCGAGCGACTTCAGCCACGCGTTGAAGTCGCGCTTCATGCCGTACTTGAAGTTCACCGAGCACTTCGCATCATGACCCTTCGCCTGATCCGCGCCGGAGCAGAAATCCCATCGCGCAAAATTCTGCGCCGGGTCCGGGTTGGCGAAGCTGGGAACATTCGCGGGATCGACGACCGTCGCTCCCTGCTGTTTCAGAACGGCGATGGCATCCGCCATCACGCGGGCCTGATCGGCGTTGAGCCCACCGCGCCCGGCCGTGATGGTCGTCGTCGGGCCGATGCCTTCGGCGGTGCCGGGCGGATCGCCGGTCAGCGTGATGCGGTCGTAGTAGAAGGCTCGAGGAATGCCGATGCGCGCGCCTTTCAACGCGTCGGTGCGCAGAAACCTCGTGTAGTCGCGCCCAGGCGGCGGTGTGCACGCGGTGGTCGCTGCATCCTGAGGATCGGGCGCTGCGCCTTCGAGCGCGCCCATCAGGATTGCGGCATCGGCCACTGTCCGTGCCATCGGTCCGGCCGTATCGTGATCCGCCGTGATCGGAATGACGCCGTAGCGGCTGATGCGCCCGATCGTCGGACGGATACCGACGAGCATATTCGAATTCGACGGGCTGATGACCGATCCGCCGGTATCGCTACCCACGTTCGCGGCCCAGAAGCTTGCTGCCGTCCCGATGCCCGAGCTCGAGCCTCCCGTCTGCAGCGCTGGCCGTCCGTCGAACGTCGCCTCGCGTGCATCGGGTCGCGGATCGTACGGGTTGAATCCGAAACCGCCGACCGCGTTGTAGTTGCCCGGCATCGGCGTCGGATTGCCGGCCACCCAGTTCGCCAGCTCCGTCAAACCGGTCTTCGCGATGATGATCGCGCCGGCATCGCGCAGGTTCCTGGTCAGTGTCGCCTCGTAAGGCGGCACGTACCCCGCAAATGCCAGCGCCCCGCCGGTTGTCGGCATGTTGGTGGTGTGAATGTTGTCTTTCAGCGCGACGGGAATGCCGTGAAGCGGACCGCGGACACGTCCCGCGGCCCGCTCGCGATCGAGTGCCGCCGCCTCCTCGAGCGCGTGCGGATTCACCGCCAGGGCAGCGTGGACGCGATGTTCGTAGGTCGCAAGCCGAATCAGATACAGACGGACCAGCTCCTGCGACGTCAGGCGGCCTTCTTTCATGGCCGCCTGTATCTGCGGGATCGAGGCCTCGACGACGTCGAAGGTCGTGGCGGCGTGAGAGGCTGCCGGTTGACGATTCTGACCGGCGAGGGTCGAAACCAGAACGGCCGCGGCAATGACTCCGATCGACAGAGCAAGTGGTCTCATGGCCGTTCTCTTCCGGACACTACATCTTCCGCTTCTCGGCCATCTGCTTCTTGATCTCGGCCACCGTGTTGTTGATGCCGATCTCGGCGACGACCTTGCCAATCTCCTTCGTGGACGGCCGCGGATCGCCGGTGACGCCGTTATTCACCCGCGGCGGGGCATTCGGATCCTGACCGCGTCCTCGTCCGCCGCCGCCACCAGCCGCGCCGGCGCCCTGGCCGCGTCCACCGCCCGCGCCGGCTGCGGCCGTCTCGCCGGCTGCCTGCCGCGCCACGCGCGCGTCACGCGCGGCTTTCCATTGTTCCGGCGTCTGGCCTGTTGGATCGAACGCGACGGTCTTGTAGTTCGGGCGGACGTACATTCCCGGCGTCGCTTCCCAATAGAGCAGTTCGGAGGTCTCCATCATGGCGCCGTGCCCGCCGATCGGCAGCTTGTGCTCGTACATGTACATGTCCACATCGTCGTGCGTCTTCTGGTAGAAGTCATTGATGTAGTAGACGCGCACGCCCTTGGCTGACAGCCTGGCGTCCGCTTCCGCGACTGCTTCTTTCATCTGATCCTGGCCGCCGCCGTGATCGCCCATCACGAAGATGTCCTTGAAACCGTTCATGGCCATGCTGTCGATCATGGCGAGCTGCACGGATTTGAACACATCAGCCGGCATCTGAACGCCGCCGGGCTGTGTGGTGTTCTCGCGCAGTCCAGTGGCGGCAACCGCGATGGGCAGGACGGGTGCGACGAGCGCGTTGCCGAGACGCTTGGCTACTTCCGCGGCGCGAAGGCGCGCCAGGATCGTGTGACCGCCCAGCACGTCGTGCGGCCCGCGCTCTTCGGTGCCGCCGGTCACGACGAGCACGCTGGTCTTCCCCTCCTTGAGTTTTTCGGAGACCTCGGTGTGCGTCAACAGCTCGAGCTCGACGATGTCTTTGACATCGAGGGGTTTTTGAGCGCGCGCGACAGGCGGCGCGACCAACGCCAGAATCGCCAAGAGTGCCAGGGCCTTCTTCATACGTCCTCCGTGAGAGGCTACTCTAATTGGTCGGTTTGGATGCTGCAACTTCCGATCAGGCCGGCCAGCATTCCGAATCACCTCTCCACCACCGAGAACACAGGGGACACGAAGCGGCAGTGGCTCAATAGTTCCTAACGAACGGTCCGAACGAGCCGTTCGATGTCGCGGTATTCACG
>JBKPDW010000050.1:0-6316 GCA_046728115.1 Acidobacteriota bacterium
AGTGGGACGGGTTTCGCGCGATCGTGTTTCGTGACGCGACCGACGTCTATATCCAGAGCCGCGACCTTCGGCCCCTGGATCGGTACTTTCCAGAGCTGCACGACGCGCTCCTGCAACAGCTGCCGCCTGAATGCGTCGTCGACGGCGAAATCGTCATCGTCACGGCGCAGGGTCTGGATTTCGACGCGCTTCAATTGCGGCTGCACCCGGCGGCATCCCGCGTGACCAGGCTGGCGAAGGAAACGCCGGCGTCCTTCGTCGCCTTCGACCTGCTCGCCCTCGACGGCCGCGACGTCTGCCCGGAGCCGCAGGCAAGACGCCGAGCGTTGCTGGAGCAGTTGCTCGGCTCGGTCACGCCACCGATCCACCTGACGCCGGTGACCCGCGACGTGGCCGTCGCCGCCGACTGGCTCGCCCGCTTCGAAGGCGCGGGTCTCGACGGCGTCATCGCAAAACCGGAGGATGGCATCTACGAGCCCGGCAAGCGCGCCATGATCAAAGTGAAGCACGCGCGAACGGCCGACTGCGTCGTTGCGGGATTTCGCTGGCACAAGGCGGGAAAGGACACGCTGATCGGTTCGCTGCTGCTCGGCTTGTTCGACGCCAAGGGCACGCTGCATCATGTGGGCGTCACGTCGTCGTTCACCATGGCCATGCGAAAGGAGCTGGTGCACGAACTGACGCCGCTCCGCGACCGCGCGCTCGAGAATCATCCGTGGCGCCACTGGGCAGAGGCGGAGGCCGGCGGCGCACGAATGCCTGGCGGTGGCAGCCGGTGGAGCGCAGGCAAGGATCTCTCGTGGGAGCCGCTGCGCGTCGAGCGTGTCTGCGAGGTCAAGTACGACCACATGCAGGGCGATCGGTTTCGCCACGCGGCCGTGTTCCAGCGCTGGCGTCTGGACAAACGGCCGGCTGACTGCCGCTATGATCAGCTCGACGTCACGACTCCGTACGAGCTCCAGAAGGTCTTCGGCGCGGGCGGTGCGGATCGGTGACGCCTTCGCCCTTCGAGTCGCGATGCTCGCTCGAGGCCGGCCACCCTGACGGCGCATCGTCGGGGTCCAACGCCTCCTGCTGAGGCCGCCGATCTTCCGGCACGTGTTGCAGGTTCACACGCACGCGCGTCCACGTGTGAAACCGGCCGCGCATCGCATCCACGAGCACGTCGGCGGGGTGCAGGTGCGTCGCGGCCTCCGGGTGACGCGCCTTCCACCGTTCGAGCCCGGCGAGCGCGTCCGCTTTTTTCTGGGCGCGGCCGATTTCAATCAGCGGACGGCTTGGCGTCCGCCGTCGCGACGGCTGCACACGCGCCGGCTCGCCAGGCTGTTTACGGTAGTGCGGCGGCCACGGCGCATCGCCCAGGCCTTCGCGTTCCTGCTGCGCCGAGAGCTCGAGCAGGCGCTCGAGCGAGCACGGTTCCGTGTCGATCGCCGCATGACGATCGCCGATCGCGACGAATCGCGACGGCATCGTCGTGAGCGTGAAATCGCGTGGATCGCACTGGTCGATCTCATCCCAGTCGAGCGGCGCCGACACCCGGGCATCAACGGTCGGCCGGACCGAGTACGCGCCCGCAATCGTTCGATCCTTCGCGTTCTGGTTGTAGTCGAGAAACACGCCGTGGCGCTCTTCTTTCCACCACTTGCTCGTGGCCAGTGCCGGAGCGCGCCGCTCCACTTCGCGCGCGAAGGCGAGCGCCGCATGGCGCACCTCCGGAAATGTCCAGCGCCGTTCGATGCGAACGTAGACGTGCATGCCGCGCGATCCCGACGTTTTTGGCCAGCCGACGAGCCCGAGATCGCCAAGCGTCGCGCGGACTACCTGTGCGACCTGGCGGATCTGCGTCCACGCGACGCCAGGAACCGGATCGAGATCGACGCGAAGCTCGTCGGGATGATCGAGGTCGTCTGCGCGAATCGGATGCGGGTGCAGCTCGAGGCAGGCCAGATTCGCCATCCATGCCAGCGTGGCGGCGTCGTGCGGCACGACCTCCTCGGCCGTGCGGCCCGATGGAAAACTGAGCCTCACGACGTCGACCCAGGAAGGGCGCGATTCGGGCGCGCGCTTCTGATAGAAGAAATCGCCGTCCGTGCCGTTGGGGTAGCGAACCAGGACGTTCGGACGTCCGCCCGCACCGCGCAGCGCACCATCCGACACCGCGAGGTAGTAGTTCACCAGGTCGAGCTTCGTGTGGCCCGCATGCGGGAACAAGATCTTCCGCGGGTTCGAGATCTCCACCTCGCGTCCCGCAACCGTGAGCATTTCATGTTCGATGCGAGCCATTTCAGAATCGTTGCATCTAGATCTGCCACGAAAACTCCAAAACACGAAGAGGATGTTTCAGCGCATGTGTTCGGAGTCCCAGCAGAGGCCACAGGGCACGACGGGAAAGACGAAGTTTTGATTTTGCAATGCGTTCGAAGCAAAAGAAGTACGATTTGCCTGTGGAGATCCACCTCGTCGACGGCACGTACGAGCTTTTCCGCCATTTTCATGCCGTGCCTTCCTCGCGCGACGCGGACGGCCACGAGGTCGGCGCAGTTCGCGCCGTCGTTGGCTCGGTCCTCGCGATGATCACGAGCGGCGCAACGCACGTCGCAGTCGCGACCGATCACATCATCGAGTCGTTTCGCAATCGTCTCTGGGCAGATTACAAGACCGGAGCGGGCGTCGAACCAAACCTGCGCGCACAATTCACTCCCCTCGAGGAAGCGCTCGCTGCTGCAGGCATCGTCGTGTGGCCGATGGTGGAGTTCGAGGCGGATGATGCGCTCGCAGCCGCTGCGGAGGCGGCGGCGCGTGATCCGCGTGTCGATCGCGTCATCATCTGCACCCCAGACAAGGATCTCGCGCAGTGTGTCCGCGGTACGCGCGTGGTCCAGATGAATCGCCGCACGCGGACTATCCGCGACGAGGCCGGCGTGATCGCGAAGTTCGGTGTGCCGCCCGCCTCAATTCCCGATTACCTCGCTCTGGTCGGCGATGCCGCGGACGGCTATCCCGGTCTGCCAGGCTGGGGCGCCAAATCGAGCGCCGCGGTGCTCGCCAAGTTCGGTCACCTGGAATCCATTCCAGCCGACTGGCGCGAGTGGCGCGTGAACGCATCCAATCCAGGCGCCCTGGCACTCACCCTGACGCGCGAACGCGAACGCGCCTTGCTCTTCCGCGCGCTCGCCACACTGCGTACGGACATCGAGCTGTTCGAGTCGGTGGACGAACTGCAATGGAAGGGTCCGACGCCGTCCTTCGCAAAGCTCGCGGCACGAATGGATGCCTCATCATGAGTCCCTGGTGCCTGGTTCTTGGTTCCTGGTCCGTCCGCGAGTCTACCGTCCAGAGTACCGGGTCCTCTGCCGACCCTCCCTCGGCCTAGTGTGCGGTGTAGTGGTCCTTCATGTGACCACATTACGCGTCTTGCTGCTCGACCCTCGAGGCGCTCGGATCGTCGGCGCCAACTCCGTGTTGCGCTGCATGTTGGGGCGCTCGAGATCCGGCTGTCCGATGTCTTTGAGCGCAATCCGCGCCGGATCTTCCTCGACCGCCGCCGCGCTGAGAAACTGAGCGATCGGGCCGGTCTGCTTCGGCAGGATGTGGCCCTCGTTCTCCAGGTACGTTAGAAGCAATCGGGGCACGAGCCGCTCGAGCCGCGCGCGCGTCTCTTGTGATCGCAACAACGCGTCCTTGCCGCCAAGGATCACCTGCACGGGCATCGCCAGCGCGGCGAGCTCCGCATCCGTTCGAATCGGAATTCTCTCCATACGCGGTCGAAAGTGCTGGAAGATCGTCGTCATGAATCTCGTGGCGGCGTCCGAGTTACCGGAGGGTCCGGCGGCAATCTTCGATGATTTCCGCAGGCCCCATCGTCCCATCGTCAGCAGCACGGCCGCCTTCAGCAGCACCGTGAGATTCTGGCGCCCGATGCCGGCCGGCGACAGCAGCGACAGCGCGGTAACGTGTTGCGGACGCCGCACCGCGTAGTCCAGTGCGAGCCACGCGCCAAGCGACACACCGACAATGCTCGCCCGCTCCAGACCGAGACCTTTCCACACATCGTCGAGCCACATGGCGTACGCATCGGACGCGAGCGGAGGCCTCGACGGAGCGCTCAGCCCAGGCTCGCCGATCAGGTCGACCGCGTACACGCAATACTGCTTCGCCCATTCGATCACATCGCGGAACCACACCGCCGAGTTCGCGCCGGAGCCGTGAAACAGCACGATCGGCATCAAGCCTGCGTCGCCCGACACGACGACGAACGTGTCGCCCTGACACGTTGGCACGACGACCTCGCGATGAGGCACCGGCCATCGGTGAAGAACGCCCTTGTACATCGCTTCGACCGCTTGCCTGCCCCCCTCGCTCTTATAGATGCCCATGGCCGTTCTCCAGAAGCGCGTTGATCAGCCGAAGGAGCTCGCTCGTCAGCTGCGGGTCCGCCGTGATCGTGATCCGCAGCCTGGCTCGCTCTTCGTAGTAAATGCTGTCGACTCGCGGATGGTCAGGCTCTCCTCGCCTTGTATTCAGCGCCGCCATGATCATCGTGGTGATCCGATGGCTCTCGTCCGGACTGATTGCGTCCACGTCCACGACGCTCGACGCGATGACCTGGCGCGTCCGGACCACCGCCGCGTCCGCGGTTTTCGGCGCGCCGGCGAAGGTGTCGAGGTCGGCTTGCGCGATGCGGTATTCCTTTCCGATGCGTTTGGCTCTCAAACGACCGTCGTGGATGTAGCGACGAACCGTTTTCACGTGCAGGTTCAGGCGTTGGGCCACCTCTTCAACAGTGCAGAACTGATTAGGCAATACCGCCCTCATATGGGAAGTATTATACCTCATAATAAGTGTTTATGGATTACTTTAGAGAAGAATAGGGGCTATTGAGACCAGACCTCGCTTAACGCCAAACTCGCCGCCGAGTAACCGCACATCCCGTGCACGCCGACCCCGGGTGGCGTCGATGCCGAGCAGATATACAGGCCCCTCACCGGCGTGGCATAGGCGCGCCACGTGGGCCGCGTGAACAACTGGCTCAGGTCCATGACGCCTGCACCGATGTCGCCGCCAACCATGTTGTGATTGTGTTGTTCGATGTCGGACGGCCGCGTGACATGCCGCGCCAGCACGCGCGCACCGAAGCCAGGCGCGAATCGTTCGATCTGCGACTCGATGCGCTGCAGCATGTCAACAGGGGACCCGTGCGGCACATGGCAGTACGCCCACGCAGTGTGACAACCACTTGGTGCACGCGACGGGTCGAACAGCGTCGGCTGGGTGAGAATCATGAACGGCCGCTCTGATACGCGGCCTTCCCACGCATCACGTTCGGACTGCGCAATCTCGGCAAACGTTCCGCCGAGGTGTACGGTCGCCGACAATCCGCAATCTGCGTCGCGCCAGGGAATGGGGCCGTCCATCGCCCAGTCCACTTTGAACACACCCATGCCGTAGCGATAGCGTTCGAGCTTGCGCCGGTATGAGCGTGGTAACTGATGACCCGCTATGCGAAGAAGTGGTCTTGGCGAGAGATCGCACAGGATCGCGCGCACCGGTGGCAGTTCGTCGATGGAATTGACGCGTGTGCCGGTGACGATCTCGCCGCCGAGCGATGTGAAGTACGAGGCGAGCGCATTCGATATCTGTTGCGCGCCTCCACGCGGCACGGCCCAGCCCGTCGCGTGGGCAAGCGCGCCCAGCACCAGTCCAAATGCAGCGGTCGGGCGGCGATCGAGTGGGAGCATGCCGTGCGCGGCGATGCCGCCGAGAAGCGCACGAGCGGGCTCGGTCGTGAAAGCCGCTGCAACGCGCTCAATGGAGCGAAGCGCCTGCAGCCCGAATCGTGCGGCCGCGACTGGATGTCGCGGCCAGCGCGGCGGCCCGAGGATGGTATCGTCCAGCAACGGCCAATCGCTGGCCAGACGGCCAACCAGCAGTCGATAGGCACGCTCGTCGGATCCAAGGGCCGCTGCAGTTCGATCGACAGAGCGATAGATCAATGCCGCCGGATGGTCGTCGAATGGGTGCGCGAGTTGCGCCGGCGGCTCGATCCACTCGAGGCCGTGCTGAGCGAGCGGCAGCGTCTTGAAAAACGGCGACGCGGCAGCCATCGGATGAACAGCCGAGCAGACGTCATGGACGAATCCAGGCAGCGTCAGCGTGCCTGACCGCGCACCGCCGCCAAACGTCGTCTCCGCTTCGTAAACGACGACCCTTCGTCCGGCCTGCGCGATCACAATCGCGGCCGCCAGACCGTTGGGTCCAGACCCCACGACGATGGCGTCGGCGTGGTTCATGGCGCTCAGCATACAGTGGCCTGTAT
>JBKPDW010000051.1:0-4676 GCA_046728115.1 Acidobacteriota bacterium
CACCGTGCCATTGTGGAACCGTCGCTGCAGGATTTCCGGCCATGTCAGCCCGTCCCGAATCAAGTGCGGTAGCAGCGATTCAAGTTCCTGGATGCTCATGAGGGTGACCGGAGGGATCGCGTCACGTGTGCCGATGATGGAGCGGAAGATGCCGTCATCATACTTGTTCATCCAAAAGCTCTCGACGGCAGACTCGTAGCAGACGAGGACCGGGTAGATGGCTTTCGGGCGGATCGCAGTCTTCAAGGTTTGTTCATCGATCGCCTGCGCCGCCGCTGCTAGCTGTGAGATTCCCTTGCGTTCGCCGTCTTCCGTCTCCACGAACTTCCTTCGGAAATCCTTCTCGAACTCATCGAAGTTGCGTTCCGCTTTCGCGGGGTGAGTGAGCAGCGAGCCCTTGAACTCGAAGACAATCACGTCAGCGCCGAAATCGAGGATGGCGTCTGCCACACCATTTGCGAATGGAACCTCGAATGCCAGGACGTCCGTGAGCCCAGCGGGGTAGTTGAAGCGCATCAGATCTGTGCAGTACATGTGAAACATTCTTTCCCACAGCTGCGCGAACCGCGGGCGTTGCATCGACGGCAGGCTGTCGAAAAGGCTCCAGTACACACCGACCGCAAGCAGCTCCGAGACAAACTTCACGTCGATCGGAATGATGGCGTGCTCGTCCACGAAAACGAACGGTGTCTGCCTGAACGCCCGGAAATCCGCGATGTAGGCATCAGTCATGAGCGCGCCTCGGAGTTGGTCCGCCGTCTTGAAGCCGCCTCCGGCGATGGCCTGACGGAAGTCATCGATCGTGCGTGCGCGATTTCGGATGAACAGGTCGAAGTGATCTCGCGGAATCTTTGTCCGCGAGAGGAACGTATCCACGTCAATCCGAAAGCTCCTCCTTTTGTGCAGGAGGGTGATGACGTTGAGAGCTGAATAGAAGGCGGTGACGAGCGTAACGTATTCGTCGAGCGGCACGTCGGCGACGAGAACATTCGCGGGATCCAGGGAGAGCGCCTTCCGCGCGCTCACAACCTCGGAGTCGTTCGAGGCCAGATAGGTCTTCAGAAGAATCCTCGCTCTTCCGAACGAGTACGCCACGTCTCTGCTGTTCGAGATCTCCCACGACGCTAGCGGCTCCATCATGAGCCGTGCGTATTCCGCGGTGCCCTGCCCTTCGCGGTACTGTGATCGGGTTAGCGAGCCTGCAGCTAACGAGGGAGTGCTGATCGTTCGATGTCCGCCTCCCATTTGCCCTAGCCAGGAAGGGCCGGCACCCGATGGGCGGTTTCCACCACCTATTCCCCGTCCGACGTTTCGCTTGACAACTTGTACTATTACACTAATATACTATTGAACTAGGTCAATAGAGCAATGGGTATCGTATCGATCGACCAACACGACCCGACCCCCATCTACGCGCAACTCGAGCGAGGGTTGCGCGCGGCGATTGCCACCAGCCGCTTGCGCCCAGGTGACCAGCTGCCGACCGTGCGCCAGCTTGCGGTTGATCTCCAGGTCAATGCCAACACCGTCGCGCGGGTCTACGCGGAGCTCGAGCGTGCCGGCGTCATCGAAACGAAGCGCGGCGTCGGATCATTCATCAACGCCACACCTGCGCAGGCTCACCCGCCGCGTGAACACGAGCGTCGGCTACGTGTCTTCGCAACCCGCGTGCTGGCTGACGCCGATGCGGCTGGTTTCACCGTCGACGATGTAATCGCTGCGCTTCGCGCGCATCGACAAGGAGGAGCATAAATGGTTCCCGTTCTCTTCAGCCGTCGTTCGGAAGCGCCCGGCGGCAATGTCCCGCGCGTCAATATCGTCGCGATCGCGGTGCTACTCGGTGCGATTGGAATCGGGGTCATAAGCTTCATGGCATCCGGCAATCCAATTGCCCTAGTGGTACTGCTTCTCGCCGGCGTGGTTCTGATGCAGGCGCCTCGGATCGCGAAACAGTGGGAACGAGCCGTCGTCCTCCGCCTCGGCCGGTTCGTCGGGTTGCGTGGACCTGGATTGTTCTGGATCATGCCCTTCGTAGACACGGTCTCGTCATGGATCGACCAGCGAACGATTACGACAAGCTTCGCGGCCGAGCAAACGCTGACGTCCGACACGGTGCCGGTCAACGTCGACGCGGTCCTGTTCTGGATGGTGCACGACGTGCAGAAGGCCGCGCTCGAAGTGCAGGACTATGCGCAGGCCGTGAGCTGGGCCGCACAAACTGCGTTGCGCGACATCATTGGCCGTACCACTCTCTCGGATTTGCTGCGAGGTCGCGAGCGGATCGAGGCCGAGTTGCAACAGCTTATTGATCAACGATCCAACCCGTGGGGTGTCACAGTCTCGTCAGTGGAGATGCGTGACGTCGTCATCCCTGGCGCGCTACAGGATGCGATGTCGCGCGAAGCGCAGGCCGCGCGGGAGAAGCAGGCGCGCATCATCCTCGGTCAGGCAGAAATGGAGATTGCTCACTCGTTCGAGGAGGCGGCCAAATCGTACCAACACAACCCGACAGCCCTCCATCTACGCGCGATGAACATGCTGTACGAAGGGCTAAAGGAGAAGGGCGCGCTCATGCTGATACCGAGCAGCGCGGTCGAGTCGATGGGGATGGGCGGACTAATGGGTGCAGCCGCTCTTCAGCAGCAGCGATTGACCGGCGGCGGCGCGACAGGGACGGAAACCACGGATTAGACCGTTGGTCGAAAGGAGTAGGAGCTATGAATCGCAGATTGCAAGCATGTCTCGTATTACTGGTGATGGCTGCCATTGCCCGCGCGGTGTTTGCGCAGTCAGGAGTGAGCGTCCCATTACAGCGGGGAGTCAGTGTTCAGTTGGCCGTCACGAGCAATGCAGTCGCGGTACCGAATGCGGACCAACCAGACGCCCTGGTCGTGGCGCTGACTGCCGACGGCAGCATATATCTTCGCGCCAACCCAGTCCCAACGCCTGATCTGGCGGATAGGGTGAGGAGCATTCTATCCACCCGGAAGGACAAAACGCTCTACATTAAGGCCGACGCTCGCGTTCCGTATGCACGCCTCGTTGAGGTTATCGATGCGGTGCAGAAATCGGGTGTCGAAGGTTTGACGTTCCTTACGGCACAACATGATGCGGCGGACCAAGGGAGGAGGCCCGTGTCGCCGAAAGGCCTGGAACTGCGGTTCGTTAACCGAAGGCATTGAGGCCCTAGAAACTTTTTAGAAACTTTTAAGAACATGGTTCAAACTGCCGCGCGGGTGATTCGAATCGATTCGCCGATGCGAATAGGATTACCAGATTGGCTGAAGATGCGGCACCCACCGCTTGCCGCCGACTGCGAACTGGTACTAGGACGGCGACAAACTGGTGACGGAAGCCTTCACCGACGTGAACGGCATGACCGTGAGAACCAAAAGGATCCACACGCTCGCGGCGAATGGCGCCGAACTGACCATCGAATCGCTCGTCGTGGTCGAACACGGGTACAGCCTGCGCGGGGCGAAGAACTACGGCTTCGTCAAGGACGTCTTCACAAGGGCAGCGCCGTAGCTGGCAGGCGGTGGCTCTGAAATCTGACCTGACACTTTCATTGAACAAGACGAAAAATCCTGCGCGGCGTCGGGTGGGCATCGCACCGATATCGGCGCAATCCGAGTCGCGTGGTTCACCAGCGCGCGGCTTGACATGCCGCTCGAGGTGTAGGCGACGCACCACCCCTCGGAGCATCCCGCACGTTCGTCGTCGGGTACCACGACTTCAGCTCTGGGGCGTCCAGTGTTCGGCAGGCCCCCGTCAGATACAGTTTCCCGAATTTCTCCTAGCATTCGTTTTCCACCGGACTAGCGCTAAGGCCTGCGCAGGCCAGGACGCTCGGACGGAACGGGGATCACCAGCGACGCGATCGTCCCTCGGGGTTTGCGGTCGCGTATCCGCAGCCGGCCGCCGTGGAGTTCCGCGATGGTGCGCGCAATCGCGAGCCCCATTCCGATTCCCGACCGCGGCCGTTGCCCGCGCGTGTCGTGGAGGAAGGGCGTGCCGATCCTTTTCTTGATATGCGATGGAATCCCGGGCCCTTCGTCGGAGACGCTCAATTCGCAGGCGCCCGGGCGCCGGTCGGCCCTGATCACGATCGCCGCCCCTGCGGGCGATGCGGTTACCGCGTTTCGCGTCAACTGAAACAGAGCTTGTTGGAGTCGCGGCCCATCACCGGTGCAGACGAGTCCTCGACTCACCTTCAGCGTCATTCGCAGATTGAGGTTCGAGACCGCGGCCTGGAAGATGTCCATTGTCGCCGCACACACGTCACCGAGGTCGACGGGCCGGACCTCGAGTCGCAACTTGCCGGCGTCGGACCGGGAGACATCGAGCATATCCTCGATCATGGACGCCTGCGCTGTCGCGTTGCGCTCGATGCTCTCTAGGGCTCGGGCCAGTTTATCGGGGGTCAAGTTAGCGCTGAGGGCGACTCTCGCCCAGCCGAGGATGGCGTTCAGGGGCGTGCGGAGTTCGTGGGAGAGGTGCTCAAGCAACGATCGTTTCTGGTACTCGTCTGACTCGAGGACGACGGCGACGGTGGGGGAGGCGGCTTGCGCCTCGTGCAGGAGATCGAGCGCGCGCGATGCTGATTCCAGATTATGGTGGCTCAGCTCGACGTATTCGATCTCGTCGGGAACGAGATCTTGCAGGTGCGTTTGCAG
>JBKPDW010000052.1:0-11364 GCA_046728115.1 Acidobacteriota bacterium
CTACGAGCGTCCTCCCGTCGAGACGCTGAAGCACGCCCTCGACCGGCATGCGGAGGAGGTGTATCGGGCGCTGCCGACCGACCGCCACCGCGACATCGCGCGTCTCGTGTTCCAGCAGCTGACCGATCGCGACCCCGAGAACCGCGAGGTTCGGCGCCCGACGCCGCTCGGGGAGCTCGCGGCCGTGGCGCTCCGCTCCAGCGGCGCTGTCATGACCGAGAGCGACGCCGCGCTGGTCAACGACGTGATCGCCGCGTTCTCCGCTGAGGGCCGCGCGTTCATCAATGTCAACGCGCAGCAGGACGTGGACATCTCGCACGAGAGCTTCATCAGGAACTGGACGCGTCTCCGGCAATGGGTCGAGCAGGAGAATCGATCGCGGCGCGTATACACCAAGCTCGCTGACGTGGCGTCGAGCTGGGCGGATGGCTCGGCGTCCTTGTATCGAGGCCCCGAGCTCGCCGAGGCGCGCCGCTGGTGGGACCAGGAAAAGCCGACGCAGATCTGGGCCAATCGCTACGATTCCCGATTCGATGTCGCGCGGAAATTTCTGGAGAAGAGCGTTCGATCACGGTTGCTGCGGCGCGGTCTCATCTTTGGCAACGTCGCCATTCTCGTGCTGGGCGCAATCACGATTGCCGTTCTGATGGGCCTCAGCCGTCAAGAAGCACGACGTGCCGAGGCATCGGCGCTCGAGGCGCGGAACGCCGTTCAAGCAGCGAACAGCAAGTTCGAGGAGGCCAACAAGCTGATCTCGGAGGCGTTGCAAGCGCAAAAGCAGGGAAAGAGCAGTCGGGCCGACGAACTGGCGCAGCAGGCGCAGGCGGTGCAGAAAGAGGCCAGTGTTGCACAAGTGTTGACCCCGAGTGAGTTGACCGAGCTCGACAGCCTGCGCCGCGAGCGAGCGGAGCGGGAGCGCACCGAACGCGACCTTCGCCAGCAGCTCGCGGCGGCGAGGACCGCGCCGCCGGTCCAAGCAGTGCCAGCCCGGCCCGAGCCGGAACCTGTGGCCACGTCCGAGAGCGTACGCAAGGACGCCGCGGATCTCGAACGCTTGCGGAATGCGGAATCAACCTGGGAGCGCGAGACGGTGCAGCTGCGACAGCAGCTTGCCGCCTCGAACGAGCGCGCGGCCGCGTTGAAGCGGAGCAACGACGAACTGCAGGTCCGAGTGGCCGACACCGCAGCGACCGCGGTGGGCAATCCCGATATCACGGCGATCGAGGCGCTGCTCAACGAGTACCAAACCGCGTACGAGCGGCTGGACGCTGCCGCAGTCTCGAGAGTGATGCCGTCAGTGCCAACCGCCGAGCTGGTCCGAAGCTTCTCGCAGCTGCGATCCTACGAGATGGAAATTGCTGGATCGAAGATCAACGTCACCGGCGACACGTCTACCGTCACAGCCATCCGTCGAATGGTCGTGCAGCCGAAAGTCGGCTCGCGCCCGGCTCCTCGCGTCGTGCCCAGCGTCTTTCACCTCAGGCGCGCGGCAAATGGCTGGATTATCGAATCGATCGAAGAACGGCGCTGATGTGTCGCGTCAGAACGAGTACTCGACGCCAAACATCCATGTCAGCTTATCGGTCAGTCCGCTACTGGAGAGCGGATACAGGACGTTGCCCGTGATCAACATGTTGGCAAACGGCGTGAACTTGACACCGGTGGATCCCAGCAGCAGGTTCAGGTTCTTTCCAGGCTGCAGCTCGAATTCCCGATAGTTGGTGCCGAAGGCCGTCGCGCGAAGATCGAGCGTCCCCGCTCTTCTGAGCGTGCGGCCGACGATGTCGAGCGCCAGCGTCGATCGGAGAGACAACTCGATGTCGGCGCCTCCCGTGTAGTTGAACTCGTCCGGAGGCGGGATGAGTGCGACAACGTTATTGGCGGCGGCGCTCGATCCAGACACGGTGTAGCCGACGTTCACGTGGGGCGACAGCTTGTCGCGCGTGGTCGATGCCCCGAGGAAGACCTTCGCTTGCGCGCCTGCGACGCCGAGCAGATTCGCTTCGTCACCCGTAGGCAGCCGCAGATCGAGAGCCGCCGCCAGACCGCCTCCGCGAGCTCTCAGAAAGTTGTACTTGGTTCGCGCCACGACGTCACCGATGCCTTGGCTGTGGCCAGAATCTTCCGTCACAAGCGGTTGGATATGGGGGGCGACTCCGGTCTCTGTGTCGGCGACGCGCGTCGTCAAGCGCGCCTTGATCTGGACGCGATTGAAGGGAACAGCAACGCTGATGTCCCACCTGTCGGTCAGCCCGTATGTAGCAAACGTCACCAGCGTATCGCTGCTGACGTCCAGGTCGAGTCCATCCGCGAAGAAGATCCCCGTGGTGCCAACGGCTCTGAGTACGCCGTTATACGCGACGATCTGGTCGCCCTGCAGTTTCTGCCCGTCGAGCTGATCGAAGGTAACGCGCTGAAACGCCGTGCCAACGTTGAAGTGTTTCTTGCCAATCGTGAGCGCGCGATCGGCGTAGATCGGTCCGAACGAATTGCTGGCGCGATTGAACGTTCCCGACGCCGAATCGAAAGTCCAGGTGAACCCGCCGGCAGAAGACGGCAGCGGAAATGACGACAACTGGGCCCGTGCTTGAGCGATGATCTGACGCACGGTGTCGGGGCTTGCCAGTCGGACGTCCGAATCGACCCCGAAGACATCTATCAGTACCAAGTATTCGAGAATGAGCTGATTGGCGTACATCCGCGGCAGGAGCTCGGCAAGCGGCGGCCGCGTGGTTTGCGCGTGGAGCGCCGAGGGTGCCGTGCAACACAGCGAAACAACCAGTAGGCGCAGGATGCCGTGGTGCTTGAACATACGCACCGTCCGCAGAACCGCAATCGCGGCCAGGCAACGACCGCAAACAACCGCACGCTGCCGTGTCTGCCGCGCATTCTATTCCAGCGTCTACGGCCTCTTCCAAGCCATCGGACCATTCATGAAGCGGTCGTACAGATGAGTTAGAAGAATCGCATTGCCGTCGGCCAAATAGTCGTAGGCGCGATCCCATTCCTGCCCCTGCTGCCAGCCGGTCTGTGTCAGGACGACTCGCGTCGATCTCGGCCCGAGCGACTCGAAGTCGAACACTGCCTTCGTTCGTTCGCTTCGGACCGTCGGGAAGGATTCCGGCGCAAGGGCTGCGATTACGAGTTGCCGTTTCGGCACCAACGACAGGATTGTTCCGCCGCCGGTCTTGCCAGCCGGATACAGCACCAGCCAGTCGCCGTTCTCGCGGAGATCGATCTTGACGTCGGACCATAACCACGTTTGAAGACCTTCCTTCGTGGCGAAGGCCGTCCAGACCTCGTCGAGCGACGCCGGCACGACGACCTCGAACCGCAGCGCCTTCTCCGGCGCGTTCACTTTCTCGACCGTCACAACCCTGGATTGTGCCGCGGCCAGCGCACCAGATACTGCGAACCACCCGACAGCAACCAGCAGGCAAATCGAATTTCGTCTCGTCATTTCCGCACTCTCCTCGTCAGGGCGCGACCGGCCGGGCGTGGGCCTGGGCGGGCCGCGAGACTCTTCACGTACGCTTTCAACTGCCGCACCGACGCATCGAACGGCTCGAGCGATCGATAGGCGCGAGCCTGCATCACGCCGCCTTCCATCACCGTTAGGACTAAGGCGGCGACATCCTCCGCATTCGGAATGGCAGCCGCGCGGCAGCAACCTTCAACCGCGGCTCTCCAGGCCGTGAAGTTCTTCGCGATCAGCGTGTGGGCAGGCGTGTTTTCGGGATCGATCTCCAGGGCGAGCCTTCCGATGGGGCAGCCGTAGGTGCACTCGGTTTCGACGAGCCGTCGCCTGTACCCTTCGAGCAGCGCGAATATGCGATCGACTGGGTCCTCCGACGCCCTCCAGGCGGGCGCAACCACGTGAGGCTCGAGCTGCGTGACGTATTCCGTGAGGACATCGCGCAACACGGCATCCTTGCTCTCGAAGAAATGGTAGAAGCTGCCGCTGTTGGCGCCAGCGCGGCCGAGCAGCTCCGACAAGCTCGTTGCGCCATATCCCTTTTCCCAGAACAGGTGGCGGGCTGCGTCGAGAATCCGTTCCCGGGTGTCCGAGGATGCGCGTGGTTTCGGCACCATGTGTCTTAGTTGAACGCTCAACTAAGTAACCTGGAATATGGTGTGTCGTCAAGCCCGACCCTTTCCGAACACGCCGCGCTCGGGACCACCGCCTAACGCGCACGCTGACAGGACCGTCTAAGCCGATCATGACCGCTGGTTGGCTGGATCTCCGCGTCGCGATCCGCTCGCTGAGCAAAGCCCCCGGCTTTTCGGTGCTGGCGATTGTCGTCCTCGCGGCCGGCATCGGCGTGACGAGCGTCGTCTTCAGCCTCGTCGACGGTGCGCTGATCCGTCCCCTTCCCTTCGGCGATCCCGATCGCCTCGTCATGCTCTGGGAGCGTCCGCCCAGCGGCACACGCAACCGTGTCTCGCCGCTGAACTTCCTCGACTGGTCCGAAAAGAACCACAGTTTCACCGCGATGGCCGCCGTAGCAGGAGGCGGACGCACGATCACGGGAAGCCACGGCACCGCAGAACGCGTGCCCGGGCAGGCTGTCACCACGGCGTTTTTCGACGTCCTCGGCATCAAGCCGATCGTCGGCCGTGTGTTCGTGGCCGGCGATGCGATTCCCCAGCCGAACGTCGTTGTCGTCAGCGAACGCTTCTGGCGCAGTCGGATGGGCGGCCAGGCGAGCGTCGTGGGCCGAACGCTGCGGTTGGACGGACTTCCCTTCACTGTTGTAGGCGTCGTGCCAGCGAGCTTCCAGATTCTGTTTCCCGCCGATCTCTGGACGCCGTTTCCTCCGCGTCGGACACCCGAGCAGCGGATGCAGCATTACCTTCAGGTGATTGCACGGCTCAAACCCGACGTCACGATCGAGAGCGCGCGCAGCGACATGGGCGTGGTTGCAGACGATATCGCGCGGATCGCACCGGACACCAACAGGAACTGGGGAGTGACAATCGAGCCGCTCCGCGACGGCCTCGTGAGCAGTGAAGTGCGCGCCACGTCGCTCGTGCTGGCTGGCGTCGTCGGCTTCGTACTGCTGACGGCGTGCGCGAACGTCGCCAATCTGTTCCTCGCACGCGGCCTTGGGCGCATCCGGGAAATCGCCGTGCGGGCGGCGGTCGGCGGGAGCCGCCGTCAGATCCTGAGCTTTCTGATGACGGAAACCGTCATCGTCACGATCTCGGGCGGATGCGCCGGCCTAGCGCTTGCGTGGAGCACCTTGCGCACGTCGCCGTCATTTGTGCCGCCCGGCATTCTGCCCCAAGGGATTGGCCTCCAATTCGAGGGGCGCGTGGCGCTGTTCGCGTTCGCGCTGACAGCGATCACCGGCGTGCTCTCCGGCCTTGCGCCGGCGTGGCACGTCACCACCGTTCCCCTCGTGCAGGCCCTGGCATCCGGCGGACGATCGTCGACACGTAGCGGCGCATTTCGTCGTGTGTTGGCCATCGGCGAAGTCACGGCTGCCGTCGTCCTGCTGTCGGGCGCAGGCCTGCTGGTGCGGACGCTGATGTCGATGACAAGCGAGGATCCAGGGTTCCGCGCCGATGGCGTACTGACGATGAACGTCAGCCTGCCGCTCAGTCGGTATCCCAGTCAGGAGAGCGTGCTGCGTTTTTACCGGCGGGTCGAGTCGGCCCTTGCGACGTTGCCGGGTGTGCAACACGTCGGGATGACGAGCAGCCTGCCGCTCGACGGGTTTGAAATCGGACAGCCGGTTGAGATGGTCGGCGATCCATCGACCGATCCCTCGAGCCGTCGGTCGGCGCATTATCAGATGGCGAGTGCGCATTACTTCGCGACACTCGGCATCCGGATGCTCGCAGGCCGTGGTTTCACCGACCGCGATGTGGCGTCGAGTGCTCCCGTGTGCGTCGTCAACGAAGAGTTCGTGCGCAAGTATTTGCATGGCCGCGAGCCGCTCCGCGCGATTGTCAAAGTGCCCCCAATGGCGCCTGGTATGCCCACACCGGTCGCGCGAACCATCGTCGGCGTCATCCGACAAGTGTCGCTCGAGGCCGGCGAAACCGTGAAGACCGCCGAAATCTATGTGCCGATCGAGCAGAACATGTGGTACTCGACGGCCATCGCCCTGAAAACGTCGGGCGATCCGGCGGCCCTTGCGCAGACGGCCCGCGCCGTCATCGGGCGGATCGACAAGGATCAGCCCGTCACGCGCGTGCGGACGATGGACGACGTGATCGCGCAGTCGACGAGCCGCCCTCGATTTCGTGCGGAGGTGGTCTCGACGTTCGCGCTGCTCGCACTCGGGCTGGCGGCGGTCGGCATTTTTGGTGTGTTGTCGTTCACGGTTGGCGAGCGAACGCGCGAATTCGGAATCCGAATGGCGCTGGGGGCGCGGGCCGACGACATTCTGACGCTCGTGCTCGGCAGCGGCGCGAAGCTTGTCGGGATCGGTGTCGTGCTGGGCCTGGCAGGCTCTGCAGCCATGACACGTTCGCTGTCCACGCTTCTCTACGGCGTGGCGCCGCTCGACCTCTCGACGTTCCTCGCGGCCCCGGCGCTTCTGATGGTGTGTGCGCTCGGCGCGTGCGTGGCTCCCACGCTCCGCGCCGTTCGCACCGATCCGGCGGTTACTTTGAAAGATGAATGAAGTCTCACTTGTTGATCGGGATCATGATGTGCGCGCCCGGTGTGCCCTGCAGCATCAGCCACGGGCGGCCGTCGCCGCCGATCGCCTCGTCGCGCTGACTGCCCTCCGAGACGCCGATCGATTCGGGCGTCGCGCCCGGAACCGACAGCACCCACAGTAATTGGATCCGGTCCTTCTTGCCGTACAGTCGATACGACATCGTGCCGAACGGCGTCGGTTTCAGCGTTCCATCCTTCGTGGCGGCTGCAACAGCATCCTGGATTTCCTTGTCCGATTTGCCCTGCGCACGAAGCTTGGCACTGAAGTCGCGCCGAGCCGCACCGACAACGTTGTAGCACCACGTGAAACCGTCGGCGCCGCGCGGGGTGCACTCGACAAAGTTGGTGCCTTTGCGCAACACGATGCGCTCGCCAGTCTTCGGGTCGTATTTGTACACCGTTGCGCCCGCGCGGAGATCTTCGGGCAGCGGGAGCGTAGCCTGCGTGATCTCGTCGGCGGCCTGGTCTGTGATCGTCGAATTCTTCGCCGGCGGGTTGATCGGAATCATGATGTGAGCGCCCGGCTCGCCCGGCAGCATCATCCACGGCAGGCCCTTTCCTTCGAGCGCCGCATCGCGTTGACTCACGGTAGACACACCGACTGATTCGGGAGTGCGGTTTGGCAGCGACACGACCCACAGTTCCTGGATGCGATCCCGCTTGTCGTAGCCGCGGTACGACATCATGGCGCTTGGCGGCTTCGGCAGCGTACCTGCTTTCACCGCATCCGCAACTGCCTGCTGGATCTGCTCGTCGGTCTTCTTCTCCGCCCGCAGCCTGGCCTCGAGATCCCGGCGCGGCCCGAGCGCCTTGTTGTAGCAGCGAGTGAACCCGTCGGACATTCTGGGCTGGCACTCGATGAAGTTCGTGCCCTGTCGCAGAACTTTCCGCGCGCCGGTCGCCGCGTCGTACGTCACGACCGTTGCACCGGCCTGCAGATCCTTCGGCAGAATCTTCACGGCTTCGGCAATCTGCGCCTCGACCGATGCGGGTTGCGCGACTGCCGCCAGCGGAACCGAGAGCGCGATTGCCATCGCCGCCGGGATGACGTGCTTCATGACTCGAGCCTCCTGCTTAACGCGACTGGTTCGCTTACTGGCGGTTGTACTTGATACCGGCGGCCTGGGCTTCTTCAATCGCGATGACCATCGCGGGCACCGGCGTAACGCCGGGCAGCAGACTGGCCATCAGGTCTTTCTGGAGGTCCGCCATCTTTCCCTTGCCCCTGGCCTCGAGCTCCATGCACCAGGCGCCGAATGCGTTGTTGCACAGCAGAAACTTCGTGCCCATTTTCTGCAGGCTGTCGATGCCAAGGGCCGGCAGCGCTTCGGCGAGCGCGGGGAGGTTCGGCACCTGGACTGCCTGGAACAGCAGGTGCGCGTCGGCTGACGTGGGCTTATAGAACACGTTGCGCGTGTACGCCTTGCCGGACGCGTCCTTGAGGCCAAGGTAGTCGCCGAGTTCGTACTTCGCCCACGCAGCGTCGTTGAACGCCAACGCGATGCTCGCCTGGTTGCCGATGCTGTAGAACGTGCCGACGGCGCCGACAGTCCCGGGACCAGCCTTGTACGCTTCCTGGTAGGTGCTGAGGTAGTTGAGGATATGGAGAAGCGGAAAGCCGTTCTTGTGCTGCGGGAAGTCAAAGAGACAGCGATGCGTGCCTTTGACTTCCTTCAGCCAATCCGCCGATGGCGCCGCAGCGCTCTGCGCGCTCGCTGTTCGGCCGGTGAGTGGGAGAGACGCGGCCGCAGCGGCGGCGAACACTCGACCCAGGAATCCGCGACGAGCAGTCTGTTCCGACATGGATGACATGAGTGCCCCTTTCTTGTAGGCGCTAACGATACCGTACCCGCCTGCGCGGTAAGACGCAGGCGTCTGTTTCCCGGATCCCGTAGCATACCGATCCGCAGGGCGTTCGACTCTTTTGGGAAAAGGGTCGTCGCCGCGCGCGAGGAAACCCTACGTCGGACCGTTGGCCTCGGAGTATCCGGGAAGAATACTGCAATTCTGCCGCAAAACGAGGCGGTTTTGCGCGCCTACGCGGCCGGGACCAGCCTGGCATGATGTGGGCCGACGGCGCGACAGGCTATCACTACGTGAACCTGCGGGCGCGCGCGGTACCGACATGGCTGCGGAATCGCCGTCATCAACGGCGAAGTGACTGTGTCGCAGGACTTTCGCTAGCTGCCAGAACCGGGGCAGGCGTCAGCCGTCAGCCTTCGGTTCGATCGCGTCCACGTTGTTCATGTACGGCCGCAGCACGGGCGGGATCACCACGGACCCGTCCTTCTGCTGATAGTTCTCCAGAATCGCAACCAGCGTTCGACCGACTGCCAGGCCCGATCCGTTCAGCGTGTGGACGAATTCGGCCTTTCCGCTTCCGCCCGCACGGAACTTGATGTTTGCGCGCCGTGCCTGGAATGCTTCGGTGTTGCTGCAGGACGAAATTTCCCGATAGGTCTGCTGGCTCGGCAGCCAGACTTCGATGTCGTAGGTCTTCGCGGCAGCGAATCCCAGGTCGCCGGTGCAGAGCAAGACGGTACGATACGGCAGCTCGAGGCGTTTCAGCACCTCTTCGGCGTCGCTCGTCAGCGTCTCCAACTCGTCGTACGACTGTTCGGGAGTCGTCAGCTTGACGAGCTCGACCTTGTCGAACTGGTGCTGACGGATCAAGCCGCGCACATCCTGTCCGTACGATCCTGCCTCGCTGCGGAAGCAGGGCGTGTACGCCGTGTACCGGATCGGCAGCTGCCGGCCATCGAGGATTTCACCGCGATGGAGGTTGGTGAGCGGAACCTCCGCGGTCGGCACGAGATACAGATCCCAGTCGCCGGCAATCTTGAACAGGTCGGCTTCGAATTTCGGGAGATTCCCCGTGCCGGTGAGCGCCGCGGCATTGACCATGAAGGGCGGTTCGACTTCCACGTATCCGTGCTCGCGCGTCTGGATGTCGAGCATGAAGTTGATCAGCGCCCGCGCCAGCCGCGCGCCGGCTCCGATCAGCACCGAAAACCGTGCGCCCGCGATCTTCACCGCGCGCTCGAAATCGAGGAGGCCCAGCGCGAGACCCAGATCCCAATGCGGTTGCGGTTCGAAGCCGAACGAGCGCGGCTCGCCGTGCCGGCGGACTTCCACGTTGTCGGCGGGACTCTTGCCCACGGGAACGCTGGCATGCGGCAGGTTCGGCAGAAGGAGCAGCGCCGCGTTCCGCTGGTATTCGACGCCGTCGAGCTGAACGCTGAGTTGTTTGATCTGCTGCGCGCGCGCGCGGCTGGCTTCCTGTACCACGGTGATGTCCTGACCGTGACGTTTCGCCCGCGCGATCTCGTCGCCCGATGTGTTCTGCAGGCGCTTGAGGGCCTCGAGTTCCGGAATGATGCGACGCCTCGCCGTTTCGAGCGTGACGATCGCTTCGAGCGCCGCGTCCGGATCGATTCCACGATTGCGCAGTCCTGCACGAACGATGTCGGTGTGATCGCGAACGAGGACGGGGTCGATCATCTCGGCCGCCATTGTACGTTACGATTCACACGTGGCTACTGTCCGCAAAGCCGTCTTTCCTGTTGCCGGTCTCGGCACACGGTTCCTTCCAGCGACGAAAGCACAGCCGAAGGAGATGCTGCCGCTCGTCGACAAGCCGATCATCCAGTACGGCGTCGAAGAAGCGGTGGCGTCGGGCGTGGACAACATCATCCTCGTCACCGGCCGCGGCAAGAACGCGATTGAGGATCATTTCGACGTGTCGGTCGAGCTCGAGACCTTCCTCGAAGCCCGCGGGAAGCGCGAACAGCTCGACGAAGTGCGCAAGATCTCGAACATGATCAACTTCGCGTACGTGCGGCAGGGCGAGCCCCTCGGTCTGGGCCACGCCGTGCTCGTCGCGCGCGAGCTCGTCGGCAGCGAGCCGTTCGCCGTCATCCTGGGCGACGATGTCATCGACGCGGAACCGCCGGCGATGCGTCAGTTGATTGATGTGTTCGAAAGACTCGACGGTCCGGTGCTGGCGGTCGAACGCGTGCCGCGCGACGAAATTTCCAATTACGGCATTATCGCGATCGAGCCCAACGGACGCCTCGGAGACGGCATCTACCAGGTACGCGACCTCGTGGAGAAACCGTCTCGCGAGGAAGCGCCGTCAGATCTCGCGATCATCGGCCGGTATGTTCTGACGCCGGACATCTTCGCCGCGCTCGCTGCGACCCAAAGCGATCGCACTGGCGAGATTCAGCTCACCAACGGGCTGCGCCGCCTGCTCGCCTCGCGGCCGATTTACGCGTGCGAGGTGAAGGGCGTGCGTCACGATACCGGGAACAAGCTGGGATTTCTGAAGGCCGTGGTCTATTTCGCGCTCAGACGGCCAGACCTGGCGGCGAAGTTCTCGGATTATCTGTCGTCGCTCGATCTGCAGACGTTCGCAGGTAAACGATAAGACAACCCTTGCGGCTTCGCGGCTAGTCTTTGGCCGACGAAGTCTCGGATGTGCTGGTTCCGGTCGAGGGCTTGCTCGCTGAAACCGTATCTTTCGATGACGTCTTCTCGGCTTTCGACTCGTCGCTCTTCTTCGATTCCGGCGATTCCTTCCCACCGGCTGCTTCTGTCGAGCCCTTCGTCTCGGCGGTGTCTTTCGTCTCGCCCTTTTTCGCGTAGTCGGTCACGTACCAGCCGGTCCCTTTCAGCTGAAAGGCGGGCGC
>JBKPDW010000053.1:0-10267 GCA_046728115.1 Acidobacteriota bacterium
GTTGTATACCTTTGACCGGCAATCCTTCGTTCAAGCCATCCCCAAGCCCGACAAGATTGCGGCCAGGCGGTTCGAGGCGGTGGCGGCGGAGATGTTCGACCGGATCGTTCAAATGGCAGACAACGCAGGTGCCACCGATGAGCACCGTGCTCTGAACTACTGTGTCGTACGCTATCCGGCGATCTACGTCACAGCGGCGGACGCCTATGACCGGGATTGCGCGCTGACGTCAGTGGCGGTACGCGCTTCGCGCCTGAGCGGCCTTCGCAAAGTAGTCGACGTGATCTTCTCGTATACGCATCGGCAAACTGATGTCATCGACCGATTTTTCTGCCGCGTAGACGTGACCGAGGAGTTCCCGTTTCTGGTCACCAGGCTCTCGCCGTATACAAGGTGACCTCGAACGACTGAAGGGGAGTGAGACCCATGCCCATGCCGGGATTTTCCGCGGACGCCTCGCTTGGTGTACCACGAGCTCAATATCACGGTGTGGCCGGCCGCAGCCAGGTACAGGCGGGCACTATCGTGCCGCAGTTCTGCTACTGCGAGTGCTGGCTGCAACGGATCTGCTTTCCGTTCGGGGGTGCCGGTCACTGCTACTACGTCCCGCGTTGCATCGCCCACGGCAACTGTCCACCGGGTTACTGCGGCGGATTCTGAGGGCAACGAAAACGGATGGGTTCGCCGGTCCCGAGGGCGACAGCGTCTCAGTTGCGTGGCGGAACAATTGCAGCCACGACCGACGAATACCACTCGCCCTGATTGGCAAGGTACGACCCGCGCATCCATACGATGGCCGTGCGGCGATCGTTCCACTTCGGGATCTGCGGGCGCAGGTTGTCGTAGGTCGAGTTGCGCGTGAACGGCGTGAACGTCCAGTTGCCACGGCTCCGCTCGCCGCGGAACAGTTCGTAATGCCGTTTGCCGTCGGCGCTGCTCACGAGCGGCGTGCCCTTCACAGGATCCGCGTCGGTTGAAATGTAAAGGACGTCCGGATTGCCTGGATCGAGCGCACCGAGGCCGGAGTAGTCGTCTTCGTCCGCATACAGGCGCCTGCCGGCATGGGCGATTTCTTCGTGATACCAGCCGGTGGCGCCGAGGCGGGCGTAGTGATACCGCAGGTCCATCCCGCCCTGGCCGCGCGGAAGACCGCGGCCGTCGACCTGCGTCGAGAACAACACGTACGGCCGGTCGCTCGAATCGAGCTCGACGTCCACCATCCACGCGACACTGTCCGGGTTCCCCTGGTAGATCCTCGTGAAGTCCCAGGTCGCGATCTTCGTTTCAGCCGTCGTGCTCAGCGTCCCGACCTTCGTGCCGTCGGTCTTGTACATCGCCCCATCGCGGACGTATCCGTGGTACAGGCTGTTGTCGAAGTTGCGCGGATGGTCCTCGGTCGCGATGAAATGGATCGTGCCTTTACCGTCGTCCGCATACTTCAAGTACGGACTGTAGCCACCCTTGCCGTAGAGCCATCGGCCGCCGTACTTCCACGTACTGCCATCGTCGTCCGAGAACATGTAATTCGGGTCGTGGTGAAATGCGCGAATGAAGTTGTAGATGCGGCCGTCGGGCATGCGGAACAGGTTGGCGTACGTCACGTTGTTGCCCTGCACCGGCGCGTCTTCGCCGGGCGTCTGGGCTATCATCGCCGGTCCCCAGACGAGCGGATTGTGCGGCTCTGAGATCCGATAGTAGATCCGGCGTTCCTTCGTGTGCTTGCTGTACACGGCCAGGTAACGGCCGTCCTTGCGCACGAGAAACGCGGGGGCATCGTGATCGTCCTGTTCGAGGTGCGGATGGAGGACCACGTTTTCGACCCTTGCGGTTGCGAGGTCGTACACGGAGATCTCGACGTTGCCCCATCTCGGGTCGGTGACATTCGCCTGGTTGCTGCCAACCGCACGCACCGATCCGACGATCAGCTTGCCGTCGTTGACGATGACGCGCGGATCCATGAACCACGACCAGGCACCGTTGTCGTTGAGCTGCACGAGGGTCGCCGCGACGTAATTGGCGGGATAGCCTTCATCGGTGAAAGCCATCGTCGTCGCAAGGCAACCCAGAGCGATCGAACCCAGGAGCAGAGGAACACGAAGTCGAACGCCGTGGGATGTTCGCGTTCTCATGGCCTCGTGGCTGGTGTGCATCGTGGTCCGGCTGATCACAGCTTTACGAGATCCGCGATCCTGATCGGCCGTTTCTGATCGATGCTGTTCCGGATCGCAATGCCCGTGAGGCACGACATCGCACCGGCGCGCGAGTCGGGGAGCCGCATGTAGTCGGGCATATCCACCTTGCGGAAGATGAGATCGCGAAGGCGGTCGTCGCCACCGCCATGCCCTTCGATCATTTTCGGAATCGGGACTCGAGTACGCTTTCCGAAGCTCTTGGTGATGTAGATTTCGTGGCTGTCCGACACCTCCCATGGTTGACGCTCGAACGACTGGACGTCGAGGCGTCCTTTCTCGCCGTTGAAGGCGACGCGGTAACCTTCGTATGGCATGTACGCGTTCAGCGCGTAGCTCATCGTCGCGCCGTTCGAGTAGCGGACGATGGCCTGCATGTTGTCGAAGATGTCGATGTCCTCGCGGAACACGCAGCCGTCGCGGTAATAGTTGTCGGCGCTCTCGCATGCCGCGTAAAGGTCCATCCGCCGCTTGTCTTTCGTCATGTCGTAGTAGAACCGGCAATCCTTCGTATGCGGGCAGTTGCGGCAGTTGTCGACGGGCGGCATCGCGCGGAACGTGCCGTTCTTCCCGTAAATGCCGAGGCCGCCATAACCCGACACCTCGACCGGATCGGCACCAAGCCACCAGTTCATCAGATCGAAATGGTGGCTGGCCTTGTGGACCAGCAGCGATCCGCTATTCTTCCGCAGCCGGTGCCACCGGCGGAAGTAGTCGGCGCCGTGAATGACATCGAGGTACCAGCTGAAGTCGACCGAGACGATGCGTCCGATCTCGCCGGACAGCAGAATCTCCTTCATCTGCTGGTGCGCAGGCGCATAACGGTAATTGAACGTGACGACGATCCGCTTGTTGTTGCGCTTTTCGGCGTCGACGATCGCCTGACACTTCGTCTCGTCGGTGGTCAGCGGCTTTTCCGTCATCACGTCGACGCCGCGGTCGAGTCCCTTGATGATGTATTCGTGATGGAAGCCATCGACGGTCGTCACCATCAGCAGTTCGGGCCGCGCCTTCTCGATCATTTCATCGAAGCTGGAGAACGTCGGCGCGTTTACGCCCATGTAGGTCTTCGCGGCGAGCGCCCGCTTTGGATTGATGTCGCAGAGCCCGACGAATTCGAGGAGATCGGGGTATCGCTGGACGAGATCGCGTCCCCACATGCCGCTGCCGCGATCGCCGGTGCCGACGATGGCATAGCGCCGTTTGCCGCGCGGCTGCGCAAAGGTGTCGGCTGGATACAGCGACGCGCCGATGGCGGCCGAGCCGGCCACTTTGACGAACTCGCGTCGCGTGCTGGTGGAATCGGTCATGGGGCCCTCCTCAGCGCGTCGATCCTAGCACGGCGCGCCGTTGAAAAAGCGCGATAATCCGTTGACTTTACCGGTAAAGTATAGTACTTGACGATGCCATCCCTATGAGCCGGCATGTCCTGACGGTCGACCTTCGCGACGACCCGGAGGCGATCGCCGCCTACCGCGAATACCACCAGCGGGTCTGGCCCGAAGTGCTCGAAAGTCTTCGGCGCGCCGGGGTCAGCACCATGGCGATTCACATGCACGGCCGGCGCCTGGTCATGATCGTCGAACTGCACGACGGCCTCGATGTCAAGCGCGTCTTCGCCGCGCACATCGCGTCCCACCCGCGCGTTCAGGAATGGGAGCGGCTGATGCGCTCGCTGCAAGACCGACCGCCCGATGCGTCACCCGAGGAGTGGTGGGCGGTGATGGAACCGATCTTCCAGCTTTCATGACCGCGCACCGGGTCGCGCGCGTCGACGCACATCAGCATTTCTGGCGATACGACGCCGCGGAATACGGATGGATCGACGACTCGATGGCGGCCCTGCGCCGCGATTTTCTGCCCCACGAGCTCGAGCGCGAGATCGCCCGCATCGGCATCGATGCGTGCGTGGCAATTCAGGCGCGACAGACGCTCGACGAAACCCGCTGGCTCCTCTCGCTTGCCGGCGCGCACCCCTTCATCTGGGGCGTGGTGGGTTGGGTGGATCTCCAGTCGCCCGACGTCGATCGCGAGCTCGAGCGCCTCGGTCGGCATCCGAAGCTCGTGGGCATCCGGCACATCGCGCAGAGCGAACCGGACGATCGATTCCTGCTGCGCCCCGCGTTTCTGCAGGGCCTGTCACAACTCGAACGGTTCGGTCTCGCCTACGACATTCTCATATATAGTCGCCATCTGCCGGTCGCAGCGGAACTCGCTGCACGATTGCCGAGGCAGCGATTTGTCCTCGATCACCTTGCGAAGCCTGACGTCCGCGGACGGGACCGTCTGGCATGGGAGCGCGATCTCCGTGCGCTGGCGGGGCAGCCGAATGTGTGGGCCAAGCTGTCTGGTCTGGCTACAGAAGCCGATTGGACGGCGTGGACGCCAGCCGACCTCAATCCGTATCTCGACATTGCGTTCGACTGTTTTGGAGCGGACCGGCTGATGATCGGGTCGGATTGGCCGGTGTGTACGGTGGCCGGCGACTATCAGCGCACGATGAGGGTCGTGATGGACTACGTCGCAGCACGACCCGCACGCGAGCGCGACGCCGTGCTCGGCGGCAACGCGGTGCGCTTCTGGAATCTGCAGCCAACGGTGACGCATGCGTGAGCGATTGAGGTGCCAGGTGCTGGGTGCTGGGTGCCAGGTGCCAGGTGCTAGGTGCTGGGTGCTGGGTGCCGTTGCGATCCTTGCCTTGTCCGCATGCACACATCGAAATGGCAGCGGCGGCGCGACGACGATTGCGGTGATCCCGAAAGGCACGTCACACGTCTTCTGGCAGAGCATCCACGCCGGCGCAGAGAAGGCGGCGGGCGAGGTGGGAGCCACGATTATCTGGCGCGGCCCGCTCCGCGAGGACGATCGGGACTCTCAGGTATCGGAGGTCGAAGGCTTCATCAGCCGCGGCGTTGCCGGCATCGTGCTCGCGCCGCTCGACGAGGCCGCACTCGCGCCGCCGGTGGCGGAAGCCACCCGGCGAGGCATTCCTGTTGTCATCATCGATTCAGGACTCCAGGGCAGCGACTTCATCAGCTTTGTGGCAACCGACAACCGCAAAGGCGGCCGGCTCGCAGGCGATCATCTCGCCGAGTTGCTGCAAAACGCCGGCAGGGTAGTGATGTTGCGCTACTCCGAGGGTTCCGAGAGCACACTGCAGCGGGAAGCGGGGTTCCTCGAGGCGATCGGCGCGCACAAGGGTATCGACGTCCTCAGCTCGAATCAGTATGGCGGCGCCGATGTCGAAGGCGCGTACAAGAAAAGCGAAGCGCTGCTCAGCCGCTACAAGGGCGCCGGCGGCGCGCTCGCGGTCGACGGTATCTTCACGCCGAACGAATCGACGACGATCGCGATGCTGCGCGTGCTGCAGGACAACGGCTGGGCGGGCAAAGTGCGATTCGTCGGCTTCGACGCGTCGGACACGCTGGTGAAGGGGCTGAGCGACGGCCACATCAACGGTCTCGTGCTCCAGGACCCGGTCAACATGGGGTATCTCGGCGTGAAAACGATGGCGGCGCACTTGCGAGGCGAGAAGGTCGAGCGTCGAGTCGATACGGGCGTGCGATTGATCACACGCGATCGCATGAACGATCCGGACGCCAGACAGCTCCTGCACCCCGACCTCTCGCGATGGCTGAAGTGATGGCTGACGCGCTGTTCGAGATGCACGGAATCAGCAAGGCGTTCGGCGCGACGGTCGCGCTCGATGTGGTCGATTTCGCCGTCGCGGCGGGCGAGGTGTGCGCGCTCGTCGGCCAGAACGGCGCCGGCAAGAGCACGCTGATGGCGATCCTTGCAGGCGCGCTCGCGCCGGATCGCGGTGAGATGCGGCTCGATGCCGCTCCATTTGCGCCGCGCGATCCGCTCGAAGCGCGTCGCGCCGGCGTCGCGATGATCTATCAGGAATTGTCGCTCGCGCCGCACCTCAGTGTGATGGAGAACATCGTACTGGGCGTCGAACCGGTTCGGCACGGCGTGGTGCAGCGCGATCGGATGCGCGCCACGGCTCGTTCGGCGCTCGGAGAACTTGGTCACTCCGACATTCCGCCGGACGCCATCGTCGGCGCTCTCCCGCCTGCTGCGCAGCAACTTGTCGAGATCGCACGAGCGATGGCCGTCGGCTGCCGTGTTCTCGTGCTCGACGAACCGACGAGCAGTCTCGGTCATGCGGACGTGCGCGCGCTCTTCGAGCTGATCGCGCGGCTGAAGGCACGTGGGTTGGCGATTGTGTACATCTCGCACTTCATCGAAGAAGTTCAGCAGATTGCCGATCGCTTCACCGTGCTGCGAGACGGGCGCAACGCGGGCGGCGGCATGACGGCGCAGACGTCGAGCGACCGGATCGTTGGACTGATGGTGGGTCGCGGTCTCGGGGATCTGTACCGGCGCGGCGAACGGCGAGCTGGCGACGTGCTTGTCACCATCGATGACCTGATGCCGGGATCGGCGCCCCTGCTGCTCCGACGTGGCGAGGTGGTCGGAATCGCCGGCCTCGTGGGAGCGGGGCGAACGCACTTGCTTCGGACGATCTTCGGTCTCGAACCGGTGCTGCGAGGCCGGATCACGGTCGGCGCGTACGCCGGTCCGTCGGCACCGCATGAGCGCTGGCAACAGGGCATGGGCATGGTCAGCGAAGACCGGGCCGGCGAGGGGCTGGCCGGCGGCCTGAGCATTGCCGACAACTTGACGTTGTCGAAGTTGGCGCCGCTTGGTCCGGGGTTCACGGTTGTACCGGCGCGGCAGGATGCCGCCGCCGGAACCTGGATCGATCGTCTCGGGATCCGCTGCACGCATCCCCGGCAGGAGGTTCGCGAACTGTCGGGCGGGAACCAGCAGAAGGTTGCCGTCGCCCGGCTGTTGCATCATGACGTCGACGTGTTCGTGCTGGATGAGCCGACCCGCGGCATCGACGTCGCGAGCAAAGCGCAGATCTACGAGCTGATCGACCAACTCGTTTCGGATCGGGGGCCTGAAACGCCCGCGCCACAAGCGGATGCGCTACCGGGTGTCGCGCGGCCCGTTGAGTGCCGCGGCCGAAGAGCGGTGCTTCTCGTCAGCGGCTACTTGCCGGAGTTGCTGGGTGTGTGCGATCGCATCGCCGTAATGTCGCGCGGGCGGCTCGGCGCGGCTCGGCCGGTGGAAGAATGGACAGAGCACTCGCTGCTGATGGAAGCGTCGGGAACGCGCGCCGGGTCGTAACTACCCGGCGGTTTCTCGACGAGCGCGGCGTGCTTCTCGGGCTCGCCGCGGTGGCGCTCGTTTTCGGCGTCCTCATCGGCCCGCAGTTTTTCGCGGCCGCCAACCTCGAACTGATGGCGCGACAGACGGTCATCGTGTGCGTCGCCGCGCTCGGGATGACGATGATTGTCGTGTCCGGCGGGATCGATCTTTCCGTGGGGTCGGTCGTCGCGCTCAGCACGGTCATCGCTGCCCTGCTTTTGCGTCACGACGGCAGCGCCGGCGGCGCGTTCGTCGCGGCGTTCGGTGCCGTCGCCGTCGGTGCCCTGTGTGGTGCGCTCAACGGGATTCTCGTCACGCAGCTTCGAGTGGCACCCTTCATCGTGACGCTCGGCACGATGCTCCTGGTCCGCGGCGCGGCCAAGGGCCTGTCGGGTGAGCGGCGGCTCGAAGCGCCTGCCACGTGGCTCAACGATCTGCTGCGCACCGTGCAGGGCGGAAGCGGTCTGATCGTGCCGTCGGGTCTCTGGATCACAGCCGCGCTGGCCGTCCTCGTGGCGTTCACGCTCCAGTACACGCGGTTCGGCCGACACCTGTTTGCAATCGGATCGAGCGAGCGGACGGCGCGGCTCTGTGGTGTCCGCATCACGCGCACGAAGATCGCCGTTTACACCATCGCCGGTGCCCTCGCGGCGTTCGCCGGCATCCTGATGTTTTCGAAGCTGTCGGTCGGCGATCCGACAGTCGCCAACGGCCTGGAGCTCGATGTCATTGCGGCGGTGATCATCGGCGGCGGCAGTCTCCTCGGCGGCAAGGGGAGCGTTGTTGGCACGATCGCCGGCGCCGCCATCATGGCCGTCATTCAAATCGGCTGCTCGCAGCAGGGACTCCCGAACTGGGTGCAGCAGATCGTCACCGGCACGATCATCGTGTGCGCGGTCTGGCTGGATCGGTGGAGACAGGGGTCTCCATAGATGCGGTGCTCGGTGCCAGGTAGCAAAATGGTGATTTGCGACCTCGAGGTTCTCGATCTCCGCTTTCCGACATCGCGGACGCATGCCGGGACCGATGCGGTTCATGTGGATCCGGATTATTCCGCTGCCTACGTCATCCTGCGCACGGACGCCGGGGTCGAGGGACACGGCCTGACATTCACGATCGGGCGTGGCAACGAGTTGTGCGCCGCGGCCATCGAAGCGCTTCGTCATCTCGTGGTCGGGCAGCGGCTCGAACACATCACCGCCGACTTCGCGGGCTTCTGGCAGCGGCTCGCGTGCGATTCGCAGCTTCGGTGGCTCGGGCCCGAGAAAGGCGTGATCCATCTGGCGCTTGCGGCGGTTGTCAACGCCGTCTGGGATCTCGTGGCAAAGATTGCGCGCAAGCCGGTGTGGAAGCTGCTTGCGGACATGACGCCTCGCGAGATCGTGGCGTGCATCGACTTCAGATACATCACCGATGCGCTGACCGCTGACGAAGCGCTGGAGATTCTCGAACGGCAGGCTCGTTCGAAATCCGATCGCGAGGCCGAGCTGCTCCGTTCCGGCTATCCCGCATATACGACGTCGGTCGGCTGGATGGGCTATTCCGACGAGAAAATCCGGGGGCTGTGCCGCGAGGCGATGGACAACGGCTTTGCGCATTTCAAGGTGAAGGTCGGCGGCAATCCGGACGACGACGCTCGACGTGTACGCCTCGTGCGCGAGGAGATCGGCCGCGACCGAATGTTGATGATCGACGCGAATCAGCGATGGGATGTCGAAGAAGCCATTGTGCGCGTCGGCGAACTCGCGACGTTCAAGCCGTGGTGGATCGAGGAACCCACGAGCCCCGACGATGTGCTCGGGCATGCGAGGATTGCCAAGGCGGTGCGTCCGTGGGGCATCGGCGTGGCGACAGGCGAACACTGTGCCAATCGAGTGATGTTCAAGCAGCTCCTTCAAGCGTCCGCAATCGACTTCTGTCAAATCGACGCCTGCCGCCTCGGAGGCGTCAACGAGAATCTGGCGGTCCTCCTGCTCGCGGCAAAGTTCGGTGTCCCGGTGTGTCCGCATGCCGGCGGTGTCGGGCTGTGCGAGTACGTCCAGCATTTGTCGATGTTCGACTACATCGCCGTGACCGGCACCATGGACGGTCGAGTGATCGAATATGTCGATCACCTGCACGAGCACTTCGAGGATCCCGTCGTCTTGCGCCGCGGCCGGTATATGGCGCCCACGCGCCCCGGCTACAGCATCACCATTCGTGAGGCGTCGCGTCTCGCGTATCGCTATCCCGGCGGCGAAGTCTGGCTGGAGACGGTATGAAAGGAATTCTCGTTGGATCGGTTCTGGTCATCGGGTTGGGTGCTGCCGTCACGAGGACGGCGGTGGAAGCGGAAGCGTTCGATGTCCGCACGTACGGCGCCAAAGGCGACGGCGCAACGCTCGACACCGACGCGATCAACAAGGCGATATCGGCGGCGCATGCGGCAGGTGGAGGTACGGTGCGGTTCGGTGCCGGCACGTACCTCTCGACTTCGATTCACCTGCAAAGCCACGTCGGGTTGTTCCTCGACCACGGCGCCACGATCCTCGCCGCGGATTCCAGCGCCGGCCCGTACGACGAGCCGGAGCCGAATCAGTGGGATACGTTCCAGGACTTCGGCCACAGCCACTGGCACAACAGTCTGATCTGGGGCGAAAACCTCGAAAATGTTTCCATTCTGGGTCCCGGAATGATTTGGGGCAAAGGCCTCGTGCGCGGCGGAGCGCAGTCGCGCACGCGTGAACAGAACGACGCGTTGGCCAAGGCTCCCAAAGACCCGGCTACGGGACCCTTTGGCTATCCCAACGCCCGTGATGCCGTCGAGCCTGGGTGGGGCAACAAAGCGATCAGCTTGAAACTCTGTCGCAATGTCGTGA
>JBKPDW010000054.1:0-3671 GCA_046728115.1 Acidobacteriota bacterium
GCGGCGTGCACACCGAACTGCGGGTGCCGCGACGACGACGCGGGCACTGTACCACGCACACATCGATGGACGTCGTCGATGCCGTGCGTGTATAGGCGCGGATTTGTCCGGACGATCTCGTGGCGAACGTCTTGAATCGGAATGGGCTCCTCACCGGGCGCGGGAATCGATGGACGCGAGAACGCGTCGTCTCGCTCCGCACCCATCATGAGATCGCTTGCTACGATCGCGATCGCCGCGCCTCTGAAGGATGGATGAATCTCAACGAAGCCGCTCGCGTCCTCGGCATCAGTCCGCGAACGCTTCGGCTGGCCGTCGAGCGCCGCGAAATCGATGCCGCTCATCCCTTGCCCGATGGCCCGTGGGTCTTTCAGCGGCCAGCGCTCGAAACTCCTGCGGCCGCTGCGCTGGTTGCGCGCGTGCGCGACCGAAATCGTCAACCCGCAATACCAAATTCCCAGCAACGAGCGCTCGTGTTTTCAGGCACATAGCCTGGTGGGGCAGTATGAAACACGGTTGTAATGATCAATGAAAATGGTCAGCACGCGCTCGAGATGCTGGGCGCTGACAATCAGCAGCCAGTCTAAGCACTCCGACCGGACGGTCCGAACAAACCGTTCCGCTATCCCGTTCGCCTCTGGCCGTTGAATCGGCGTCCGTATGACTCGCGCGCCTTGTGCCTCGAACACCGCATCAAAGCGGTCCGTGAACTTCCGATCACGGTCGCGAACGAGAAAACGAACCGGCTGTGGTCGGTCGCCGATCGTCCACGTGACCTGCCGCGCTTGCTGCGTGACCCATTCGGCGTCGGGATGGGCCGTGCACCCGGCGAAGTGCACGCGGCGACTGGCGATTTCGATGAAGAACAACACATACAGTCGCTGTAGCCAGACCGTATCCACGGTAAAGAAATCGACGGCAAGCACGCTCGCCGCCTGCGTCCGGAGAAACTCACGCCACGTTGGACCTCGCCGCTTTCCCGCCGGGCCGAGCAGCGCCTGACGCAGGATCTTCTTGACCGTAGTCGCCGACACGACTACGCCGAGACCTTTCAGTTCGCCCACAATGCGCTGGTAACCCCAGCGCGGATTTTCGCGGGCGAGCCGAATAATCAGCACTCGAACCTGACGGTCGATCGGCGGTCGACCGGGTCGATGTCCGTAGGTCCAACGGTTCGCCGCCAGACGCCGATGCCACCGCAGAAGCGTGGCCGGTGTGACGACAAACGACGACCATCTGACTCTCGGTATGATCCGCGCTGCTGCCGCCAAGAACCATCGGTCGGCTGACCGAAAACTCGGACGCGCAACCTGACGGCGCAGCACGGCCAGCTCGTGGCGCAAGACGACAATCTCAAGCTCCTTGAACTCAGGCGATCGAAACAGCAGGAAGACGAGCTGCAGCACGCGTTGGAACGCGATGTAAAGGATGGATAGAACCACGGCGCCTCCGAGTAGTCGACGACAGGCGCCCTATCTTACGTAAAACTGAATTTGCGCACCCCACAGGTGGCCGACCTTTCTCGTCGGTGGTCTCCTCTTTGGGAGCGTTGCGTGGCTGGCCACATCTACAAGCCCGGCTCCAAGCTCCGCACCAACAACCTGAAGGATCACCGCGAGCCAAGCGTACTGCAGGTTCACCGCGCGGATCGCTTCAAGTAGCGCACCAGCAACGTCACAAGTTCGTCGGCGATCGATCCATTCGAGACATCGTCCGGGCGCTCGACGACTGCGCGATGGATCACGGCGTCCGAGACGGTCGCCGTCATCCACATGGCCAGATCAGGATCCCTAATCCCTGTCGCCGAACGCGCCAGCAACGCCCGAAACTCGTCAAACAGTGGTGCGTCGGCCGCCGAGATGTCGGCATAACGAAGTTGTGGCAGTTCCTGGCTGAAGACGCGCTGCAGTTCCGGATTCACGGCGTGTGCCGCCACACCCATCGATACCAGCGCTCGCAGCGTCGGCTCGAGATCGTCGCGGCGGCGCTCGATCAAGACCTGTCGGACCGCCCCGCGCTGCTCTTCGCCGTGCCGACGCCGGAGTTCCGCAATGATGGCGTGCTTGCCCGGAAAATACTGATAGAGCGACGCGATGTTGACGCCGGCGCGCTCGGCGATGCGGTTCGTCGTCAGACGCCCGGCCCCCTGGCGCACCAAAATGTCAGTTGCGGCCTGCAGGATGGCCTCGACGGTCTCTCGCGAACGCTCCTGCTGTGGCCGCTTTCGTGGAGAAAGCCGCAATCGACGTGGCGCTGCTCGTTTCAACATGAATGCAAGCTGACAAAGATAAGTGTTTGCTTGCATTATAAGGGCATGGCGGATCGACTCCTGGAACGACGCGTGGCATATGCGCAATGGGCAGGCGGACCCGACGTTCTTCAGGTCGCCGTCGAGCCTCTTGCACATCCGAACGTCGGCGAGGTGCTGGTGCGGGTGGAAGCGGCCGGGCTGAATCACGTGGAAAGCCTGGTGAGAACCGGCACGTACTCCGTGCGGATCCCATTTCCGTACGCGGCCGGTCTTGAGGGCGCGGGCGTTGTGGTCGCCTGCGGGCCCGATGTCGACTTGACACCGGGAACACGCGTGTGTTGGACGGCGGTTTTCGGATCGTGCGCGACGTTCGTCGTCGCGCCCGCGGCGATGTTCGCTCGTCTCCCTGACAGTCTGACCTTCGAGGACGGCGCGAGCCTGGCACATGCCGCGATCACAGCCGCGGGACTCGTACGGCATTGGCCGCTGGAACGAGGCTCTTTTGCTGTCGTGTGGGGCGCCGCCGGGGCGGTCGGTTCAGTGCTCGTGGCTTCTCTCGCAGAGCGAGGCGTGAAGGTCATGGGCATTGCGAGTGGCGCGCGCGTCGAGGCGGCACGCGCGGCCGGAGCCGCCCTGGTCGTCGATCGGACGAGCGAGGACGTCCCTGATGCCGTCCGGGTCGCGACAGACGGTCGCGGCGCTTCCGCCGTCTTCGATCCCATTGGGACTGCAACCTATCGCACGAACCTTAAGCTTCTCGCGCCGCGTGGCTGCTTGATCAACTATGGGCAGCTGTCGGGCTCCCTGCCCGCGATCGATCTTGCGGAGTTGATGGATGCCGGATCGGTCTTCGTCACGAAATATGGGCCCCGAGCCGGCGTCGTTGGACGCTCCGAGGTTGGGACATTGGTCTCAGAGGCGCTGACGCTTGCCAGCAAGCGGCGACTTGCCTGCCGTATTGCGGCCCGCTTTGCGCTTGATCGAGTTGTCGACGCGTACCGGAGGCTCGAATCGAATCCGGACGGAAAGGTACTCGTCCTCCCGCACAGCGTGTAAGCCGCCAGCGACCACTTGAGTTCCTGAGACGGCTCGCGCCAAGAGACGAATAATACCGTCATGATCGCATCCCGAGTCCCGTTACGGTCATGATGAAGCCCATCGCATTGAAAATGCCGTGGATAAGGATGCCGACCCAGGTATTCTGTCTGCGCTGGACACTCCACGGCACGACAAGTGTCGTCGGCAGAATCAGCATCATCGCCGGCAGGTTAATTGACCAATGAAAGAGCAGCCACAAAATCGCGTTGACCAGCCACGCCGATTTTCCGAATACGAGCTCCTGCCGGGGCAGCATATACCCTCGCCATAGCAACTCCTCGCCCAGGATATTGCAGATAAAGAGAGGAATCCATCCCAGAAA
>JBKPDW010000055.1:0-18468 GCA_046728115.1 Acidobacteriota bacterium
CCTTTTACGGTGTGTTCAACCTGATGTCTCACGATCTCGACGAGAAAACGCGGTCGATGTCGATCGAGCTCGACGTCCGGAATCCGGACCTGCGGCTGAGCGCTGGAATGTACCCGGAGGTTCAATGGCCTGTCCGGCGACCGCAACCGTCTCTGCTCGTACCTCCGACCAGTATCGTCACCACCACCGAGCGTACGTTTGTGATTCGGATTGCCAACGGCGTGGCCCAGTGGGTAAATGTCGGCCGCGGCGCACGGGTCGGCGATCTCGTCGAAGTGTTCGGACCCTTGAAGGACGGCGATGTGATCGTCCGACGCGGCACCGATGAGATCCGCGAGGGCGCAAAAGTAAACATCCAGCCAACTAAAACCAGCGCGGCTCGACCCCCATCGAGTCATTGCGATTCGAATGACACGGGCGATTTGAGTCGGTGCCACGCGTCCCGCGCGGTGCAATCGTGAGGTGATGTGTGATGCGTGTCCTGCTTGCTGCTGTTGTCGTCCTCGTGGCGACGCAATCGCGTTCCGCTCAGGAGCCGCTGGTGCTCGTGCGCTCGATTGAGCTGCCGCGTGTGGAAGGCAGAATCGACCATCTGGCGTTCGATGCGGCCGGTCAACACTTGTTCGTCGCAGCCCTGGGCAACAACACGGTCGAGGTGCTCGACCTGAAGGCTGGGACCCACGTCAAGAGCCTGCCGGGATTCCGCGAGCCACAAGGGATCGCGGTTGCGCTGGACGCCAGGCTGGTGGCGGTCGCGAACGGCCAGGGAGAGGGACTCCAGTTCCTGAGCGCAGACGGTTATCAGCCGGGCGCGTCGGTTCGGCTCGGCGACGATTCCGACAATGTGCGGTATGACGCGTCCGCCAAGCGGCTTTACGTTGGATTTGGCAGCGGCGCGCTGGCATCGATCAGTCCGAGCGAAGGCAAGGTGCTCGCGAACGTGAAGCTGGCTGGCCATCCCGAATCCTTTCAACTCGAACGCTCGGGTTCACGTATCTTCGTGAACGTGCCGAACGCGGATCAGGTGGCTGTCGTGGACCGAGGCCCGATGAGAGTCGCGGCGACCTGGCCGGTAACCGGTGCAAAGGCGAACTTTCCGATGGCTCTCGATGAAGCCAATCACCGGCTGTTCATCGGGTGCAGGCGGCCCGCGAAAGTGCTGGTGTTCGAGACCACGAGCGGCAAGGACGTGGGTTCCTTCGACATTGTTAGCGACACGGACGATCTCTTTTACGATCCTACGCGGAAGCGGCTCTACATCAGTGGCGGCGAGGGCTTTCTCGACGTGTTCCAGGAACAGGACGCGAACCGGTTCGCACGCCTCGCGCATATCGCCACGGCGGCCGGCGCTCGAACATCGCTGTTCGTTCCAGAGCTGAATCGTCTCTGCCTCGCTGTCCCGCATCGCGGCAGCCAGAGAGCAGAGATTCGCATCTACGACACTCGCTGACTGTTTCAAATTGATCAAAGCGGAGGCCGAGACGGATCCGGCGGCCCATGGCAGCTTCACTCCGCGACGACCCATGGATGGGCCGCGTCGGCCTGACTTGGTGCAACTTCTCTCACCTGACGATGATCACCAGCTGCTGTCTGACCTGATAGCCATCGCGACCGGAAGCTGTGAGATCGTACGTCGTCGTACGCGCAGGCGTCACGCGAAGACAATTCAGCGTGCTCGTCGGGTTGACGTCGCCGACGCCGGGTTCGACACGTGCCCTGACCGCGCTGTTGACCGCATAGCAGAGATTTGTGGGCCCGCCTGCGGTGATCGAGCCGGGTCGCGGCGTGAAGATGAGGATACTGGCCCGATCCGAAGGTGGTGGCTGCGCTGGAGGATCAAGCGGCGGATCGCTGGCGGGTGCCTGCAATTCTGAATCCCCAGGGGCGGAACCCGGCTCTTTGGGCTCTGACTCTCGCGATGCAGCGCTACCAACCATAACACGCATGGTCCGGCGGACACTTTGTCCGTGCGCGTCGTGTGCGGTCAGCATGTAGCTGGTCGTTTCCATCGGTGTGACCGACACGCAGCTCTGTGGAAGAACGCCAAGCTCACCAATGTCCGGATCGATACGGACACGAGTACCATTCGCGACTTCGTAACACAGACGCACCGACTCGCCTGGCGCAACGCGGTCAGGAACAGTGGAGAAGTACAGGACGCGCAATTCGGTCGCCGTTCGCGGCGGCTGCGACGTCGTCGCAGTGGCAACGTTCGCTCCTCCGAGGCCGCCTTGGAGGAACGAACCGATGCTTGCAACGCTCCAGGACCTCCAGGACAGCCTTGTGGAGGGAGCCCAATACGCGAGCCCTCCCAGGATCGCCAGCATCAACGCCGCGAGCGGTGCAGCTCTGACAGCTTTCGTTTCCGATGTGCGAGCGCCCGGCTCGGTGTCATCCCGAATAGGTAGCGAATCGAGATCGACCACATCATCAAACAGCCTTGTCGGCCGCCCGCGGGAGTAACCGGATACGGGCGCGAGGACGAAACTGAGATTCCGCCGACTGGCCGCGGCACCACGTTTATCGTCGATCGCCTCACGCACCTTCACGGCCTGGCTCAACGACGCGCGCGCCATGCCCGGCTCGCCGAGACACGCGGCCCGAGTTCCGATTTCATGGAGCGCCCAGGCTTCGGCCGATCGATCCCCGATTGCTCTGGCGGCGGCGAGGCAACGTTCGAGGGTGATCGCCCAGGCGCCCCACCGCGCGCCGACGACCAGTGCTCCTTCGAGAAGCCCGCCCACTCGCAGGACCTCTCCCCAGCGGCGGAGGTCAGTTGCGCGCTGCTGCACGCGCATCAGCGCTTCGGACTCCTCCAGCAGGTTGCCAGGGCTGCGACGGTGCCGCTCGGCCCACGCGGTGAAGTACGTGATAGCGCGGTTCAGCCAGGGCTTCAGATCCTCCTTTCGACGGAGCTGGTCGCCGACGCCGGCTGCGAGTTGATACCGCGATCGGCTGCTGACAACGACACCACGGCGGACGAGCACCATCAACGATGACTCGATGTCGGTGACGTCGGCGATGCCCGAGACATCCTGAACCTGTAGTGGCACGCCTGGCAGCGCGGTCAACGCCAACAAGCCGCGCCGCTGCTTTTCGTCGATCGACGCGAGCAGTTCCGTGATGAGGCTCGCAGGCGTGGCGTTTCGAGCGCAGTCGTCGAGCGAAATCCCGAACTCGCGGATGACGGCAGCAGCCTGCAGGATTCGAAGCGGGTGTCCTTCAAGAGCCGCGCACAGGCTCGTTGCCGCCGATCGCTCCGTGGCGTCGAGCGAACGCTCACTCTCTCGCTCAAGGAGCAATACAGCATCCTCTACCGGCAGGCCCTTCAGCGCGAGGCTGCGCACCTCGCCACAGAGACATCGCTCGCGCGCCGCCATGACGAACGCTGATCGGGGGGCAATGTCGAGGAGCTGTTCCAGTTCATGCTGTGGCAGCTGAACATCGTCCAAGAGGATCAAGGCCTGCTTGTCCTGAAGGCCACGCCGGATTTCCGCGTCGGTGGCTTTGCAGATCTCGTCGCTGTCGTAGAAGGCTTCGAAGATGAGCTGCAGGAGATCGCTGGACGATTGATGCCGTGCCGGCAGGTAGAGGATGCCATCGACGAACGAGGCAGCTCGCGGATGATGTGCCAGATGTCGAAGGATTGCTGTTTTGCCGATACCAGGCCCGCCGATTGCCTCAACGGGAAGGCCTGCGTCGAGTGCCGAGAGAGCCGCGGCCAGTTCTATCCGACGATCCAACAACCCACGAATCGATCTCGGGCGGAGGAGAATCGGCGTGGGTCGTGGACGCATGTGCGCCTGTTCGGTCCGTGAAGCCTCGCGGACCACGGCGCCGCACGGTTCGCCGATTTGCAAGACGTAGCGACCAACGGCTATCTGTCCGGTGATCGCGCCGTACAGCAAGGGCTCCTGAGCGTGCGTGTCCGTATCGCCAGAAGCAAGAGCTGTGTCGCGATCAAGCCGGTCGTGGTTCAGCTTGATGATCATGCTCGGCAGAATTGACGCTTAACTGCTGGGCTATGTCTCTTTCCAGCTGCGATGCTTCACATAATACGATGAGGTCCGTTCAGTCGCGCATCAGCCAAGCTGCGTGGCACTCGCGGACTATCGCGAGCGCTTCGTCCGCATTCGCCACGCAGCGCGGGATGGCCATGTCGGATGCATCAGCCAGCGGCGGGTCCGTCGACAGCATGGATTGGCGCGCCCAGGCCACCAGACCGGGCCACATTCCTCCGATGAGAATGAGGGGTCTGTCCTCGAGATGCCTTACCTGCAGGAGCTGCCAAATCAACATCGTCTCGAGGACCGTACCGATACCGCCTGGCGCGACGAGGAACGCATCGGAGGCGAGGACGAACTGGTGCAGGCGCGTGAAGAACGTCCGGTGCTCGAATGCCTCGGTGACGAAGGCGTTCACGTTCTGCTCGAAGGGCAGGTCGACTCGGATTCCGACCGACTGCACGCGTCTGGACGCCGCGCCTTCGTTCGCTGCCTGCATCAGCCCGGGACCGCCGCCGGTGATGATGTCGCAGTCCATCTCGGCAAGCGCCGCGGCAGCCCGCCTGGTCTCCTCGTAGCCGAACGATCCCGGCTGCAGACGGGCCGATCCGAAGATCGTCACGCGGTAGCGGTCGCGCCGCGAGGGCCTGAGGCGCGTCAGGTTGTTGACGACGTCCCAGAGGCCGAGGATCGAATCGACCAGGACCTGCCGCACCCGATCTTCGTCGGCGAGGCTGATGTCGCTTGATCCGGCGTTGGCAGGCTTGTCTCCGTTCATAGGATGCGCCTTCTGCTCAGAATTCGATCACGTCGTACAGCGCAGGGCATTCGGCCTCGACTGCATGGCGATCTTTGAGCATCTGTTTCAGCGCGTTCCGCGCCCGCTCTTCGCCATGTGACAGAATCACGCGCGGACGCGAGGCTGCCAGCGTCTCGAACCAGCGCAGGAGATCGGTCTGGCCGGCGTGGCCGCTCAGTCCACCCATTGTGTGGATGGATGCGCGAACGGGAATTTCCTCGCCCAAGATCCTCACTATTTTCTTGCCGTCCACGAGCGCGCGTCCGATGGATCCTCGCGACTGGAACCCGACGATCAGCACTGTCGTGTCCGGCAGCGGAAGACCCGTGCGCAGGTGATTGAGGATGCGGCCGCCGTTGCACATACCCGCGCCGGCCATGATCAGGCAGGGCCCCTTAGCCTTGCAGAGGCTGCGCGACTCGTTCGGCGTCCGGCTGGTGCGCAGCGTTGCGAGGTGCGTCCGCAACTCGCCGGACTTCTGCATCGCCAACGCTTCTTCGTCGAACAGCTCGGCATGGCGCCTGTAGATCTGGGTGGCCTGGATGCCCATCGGGCTGTCGACGTAGATTGGGAAGGGCTCGAGCGTTCCCCGCTTGAACGCGCCGGCAAGCAGGTAGAGCAGCAGCTGGGTACGCCCGATTGCGAACGCCGGGACGAGGATCTTGGCTTTCGCCTCCACCGCCTTCTGGATGATTTCCCGCGCTTCGGCCGCAGTCTCATTCAGGGATCGGTGGTCGCGATCGCCGTAGGTGGCCTCCAGGAACACGAGGTCGGCGTGCTTGAAGGGCGTCGGATCGCGGTGTATCGGCGCGTCTCGCGGGCCAAGATCGCCGGAGAACACAATCGTACGCGAGCGGCCGTTCTCCCGGACCGTCATCTCAACGCTGGCCGAACCGAGGATGTGCCCGGCGTCGACCAGCCGCACCGAGACGCCTCGCGCCACTTCGGTCGGATGGTCGTAGTCCAGGCGCTTGTAGAGGGCCCGGAGCCGCGTCACGTCTTTTTCTGTGAAGAGCACATCGAGCGGGGGCTTGCCTTGCATCCTTCGTCGGCGGTTTTCGCGTGCGACGTCCGACTTGTGGAGCGATGCGGAGTCTCGAAGAATCAGATCGGCCAGGTCGAACGTCGCGCGGGTTCCGAAGATCGGTCCGGCGTACTCGTTCCGGGCGAGAAGGGGCAGGCGGCCTGTATGATCCAGGTGCGCATGCGTCAGAACCACGGCGTCGAGCCGGCTCAGCGCTCCCTTCGTCGGCAGGCGGTTGAAATTCTCAATCTTCTTGGCGCCCTGGAAAAAGCCGCAGTCGACCATGACGTTGGCCGTTTGCGTCTCCACCACGTACGCGGATCCTGTGACTTCGCCGCCGGCGGCGCCGAGCAGTGTGATGCGCATGCGCAATTGTAGACAACGGCCGGCCATTCGAGATCTGTCGCTAACGAAAAATCCGTGAAGTCAGCGCGAGCTTCACGCCGCGCACGGGGTTGAGGTCGGCCCATCGGATCGTGAACGTGGGCCCGGCGATCGCAGACACGCCATGTGTCCGAAAGGAGACTCGCTATGGCACCGCACCAATGTGGAGTCCGGGTTTAGCCAGATGTCGCCAGCCGCGGAAACAGCCGGATTGCATTGTCACGATCGATGGCGCGTCGATCAGCATCGCTGAACAGCCTGAGATCGGTGAGGGCCTTTGCGACGTTCAAGCTGGTGCCGCCAGGCGGAAAATCCGTGCCGAACAGGATCTGCGTCGCCGGCACCAACGTCGTCAGCGAGGAGATCGCCCCCGCATTCGCCGCGCCGGCGAGATCGTAATAGAACTTCCGGATCTCGTGCATGAAGCCGTGCGGCATCCGATCGCGTGCGCTGTTCGATGCGCCTTCGATTCGACCGGCGAGGAATGGTGCTGTCCCGCCGGCATGCGACCAGATGAACCTGATATCAGGAAATCGCGCCGCGTCGCCGCTGAACGTCACGCCCATGATCGCGCGCGTCGTGTCGGTGCCATATTCCATGCTCCCGGGCGCGACACCGGGCGCGTAGCTGAGATTTCGGCAGCAGTTCGCCGCGGTCGGATGGACGTGGACGATTGCTTCGCGCCGATTGAGTTCCTCCATCGCCGGGCGAAACTGTGGATTGCCGAGCCACACATCGCCGTAGCTCGTGAAGAGCCCGACGCCATCGACCTTCAGCGTGTCGTAGGCGTAGCTGATCTCGCTGAGCGTCGCGTCGACGTCAGGCAAGGGCAGCGCGGCAAACAAGCCGAACCTGCCGGGGTAGTCCTGCACGAGCCGGGCGCCGTATTCGTTGCACGCGCGCGCCAGCCGGCGCGTCGCCGCCGCATCGCCAAACCAGAGCCCGGGATTCGTGATCGAGATCATCGAGGCGGCGACGCCACCCCGATCCATGTCGTCGATCGATTTTGCAGGCGTCCATGTCGTGTTCGCCGGCTGCAGCAGCGGACGTCCTCTTACCTCGGTCACCCACGCCGGAGGAGCGAAATGATGATGGACATCGATGATGCCGCGAGCGGTGACCGCGCCGGCGGCCTGGCCGAACGCCGCGAAGCGTGAATCGGCAAATGGCGCAATCGCGAATGAAGCCAAGGCACGCCCGAGAAACTCGCGACGATCGAGCGCGGTCATCTGGTCACCTCGATTCCGCACTCCAGCAAATCGCCATGGATTCGTGGTACACGCCACCGCAGCTAGTCGGACATCAGGAAGATCATCGGCCGCACGTCCTCTTCAAGGGTCCATTCCCAGTATCGCAGGAGGATCGCATACACCAGGAGCCCGGTCTCGCCCTCGCCGAACAACAGGTAGCGGAACGCCTGCCCCATCAGGCCGCGCCGCGTCAGGCTGATGAAGACCGAAATTGGGTCGATGCACTCGCTGACGTATGCGATGGTGTTGGCGATAGCGACGGCGCCGTAGACCTCTGCGACGTAGTCGCCATCCTCCTTCCAGAGGTCCACGTCGAGGGGGGCTGAGAACTCGCTGCGATTGTCGACCAGATTGACGTGCAGAAACAGGAACGGCCCATCCACGTTGAAGTGTCGGAGCATCTCGGCCTTTTTCCTGCGGCGCTGATCCGCCGAGGACGTCCTGATCGGCACCAGGTGCACCCTCTTCCCGCGGACTTCGGGTCCCAGAGTCCAGCTCTCGACGTTCACGAAGAAGCCGTACGGGATCCGGATCTCCATCGATCGCATCGATCGGCTCACGGCGCAAACCAGCATCAGAAGCAGCGTGAAGACACTGCCGATGATGAGGCCGTCCGGCCGTTCGAAGCAGTTGTCCGCCAGGGTGTATGCGAACACAAGCGTGAGAAAGCCGCAGTACAACGCCAGCGCGTGGCGGCGTTCGCGCCAGAGCGCAAGTGTCGCCGCGAGCGCGGCAGACAGGATCAACACGAGCACGCCCGTGGCGTACGCGCCGCTCTGCGCCTCCACGTCCGCGCGGAAGATGAGCGTGATGATGACGGCGACCGCGAGCAGCACGAGAACCAGCGGCCGCGAGAGCGCAGCCCAGCGCGGCGCCATCCCGTACCGCGGCAGATAGCGGGGGATCAGGTGCAGCAGTCCCGCCATGGCCGACGCACCGGCCAGTCCGAGGATGAGGATCGTCGACAGATCGTAGATGGTGCCAAAGGCGCGTCCGAGATATCGGTGCGCCAGGAACGCGATCGCGCGCCCGGCGGCCTTGCCTCCCTCCTGGTAGTCCGCCGGCTCGATGAGGAGTGTCGTGATCACACTCGACGCGATCAAAAGGACGCTCATGATCGCGGCGGCTGCCAGCAGCAACTTGCGCGTATTCGTCACGCGTCCCCTCGGCACGTCGTCGGTACGGGCGTGGCGTCCCTTGTCGCGCTCGCCGCCGTCGATCAGCGGCATGACCGAGACGCCCGTCTCGAAGCCGCTCAGCCCGAGCGCGAGCTTTGGGAAAACCAGGACGGCACCCGCGATTATCAGAGACGGATCGCCCTTCGTGGCGAGCGCGGCACGCCAGTTCGCAACGAGCGCAGGATGCGTGAGTACCTCAAACGCGCCGCGGCCCAGGACGATGACGTTCAGCACCAGGTACGGCAGCGCGGCCGCCGTCGCCAGACCGATGGCCTCGGCGAAGCCTCTCAAAAAGACGATGGCGAGGACGACGAGAAGTGCGAGCGTCACGAGAATCTCGTGCTCGCCGAGCGTCCCGTGAAAAAACGGATTCTCGATCGCGTGCTTGGCGGCGTCGGCCGCGGACAAGGTCATGGTGATGACGAAGTCCGTAGCGGCGAAGCCGAGCAGCACCAGCACCAGCGCTTTGCCTTTCCAGCCGGCCAGCAGGTTCTCGAGCAGGGCGATCGACCCCTGCCCGGCGTAGCTGCGCCCGGCCACCTGTGCGTAGACGGGCAGCGCGCCAAGCATCGTGACCAGGACGAGAATGACGGTTGCGATCGGTGCGACGGCCCCAGCTGCGAGCAGGGCAATACCGGGCTGGTAGCCGAGCGTCGAGAAGTAGTCCACGCCGGTCAGCCAGATGACCTTCCACCAGGGATGGGTTCCAGCCGCCGAAGTCGGGTGGTCGTCCACCGGTTCGCCCCGCGCCAGCCACTGCCCGATTGCCGAGCGGTACTCGACTGACGGATCGGACAACTGCTCGCGGAAGGGAAGACGTTGCGGGCTCCGGCCTGTCCGAATCGGCTCAGCGGTCGTACCGCCGACCGACATGTGGTCTGGTGGCATGTTGCTGCAGGACAACGGACGATTGCGCGATCGAACGCTATTGTAGCGAGGTGCGTCAGCTCTCGACGCACAACGTTACCGCTGAGGTCGACCAACGGCGATTTTGCAGCGTGCACACATCGTGCTCTGTAGACTTCGTGTGCGCGTGTTGACGGACAGCTCCTCAGGAAGCCCCCTCATCGATTTCCGATTAACGTCCCGACCATGGGCGGATGAATCGAACAGTGGTACGAGCCCGGGTCCACAAGGGCCATCGGTTGGCTGAACGCGCCTGGCGCAATGTTGCCGGTATCGAGTTCGCCATCGTCGAGGACCACGCGGTGCGTTGTCGAGTCGATGTTGTGCCATACGACCATTTGCCCCGCGGGCACCGTGGCCGGATTCGGCGAGAACGACTGGGCGCCATTGATGCCAACGACGTTGATCGTGATCGCACCGGGCGGCGGCGCCGAAGCGTTGCTCGGAGTGGTGGGCGATGAACTGCCATAGCCGCCACACGCGACGACACCAACCGTCAGCGCGGCGATACCGGCCGCAAAATAGAACCTGCGCATGATATTGATCCTTTTCGAGTTCAGCGAGCGGTCCGCGTAGCCCCCACGCTCACGAGCGCTGCTTTCATCTGTCCGTGCCCGCTGCCGCAGAATTCCGAGCAGGCAATTTCGTAGCGCCCCGGGGGCGGGGCGGTGAATTCGACGACCACCGCGGCCCCGCGCGTGGACATCCGTGACAGCCCAAGCACTTTTTTCAGCCGGTCGTCGCTGACTTTCAACGGGCCTGGCGAGGGCGCGGAGCCTGGCGCTGGCTGCGGAAACGCCGTCGACATGGCCGTGTGAAATGTCACGTGGCCTTCGACCTTCTGCATGACTTGATGGATGTGACCGTTGAGCACGGAGACCGACCCGAATCGTTTCAGATAGGACAGCGCACGCTCGCTGTCGTCCGTGCCCCATCCCCACTCCGGATAGACCGACCACAGTGGAATGTGGGCAAAAACGACGATCGGAGTACTGCTGCCGAGCGGCTTCACATCCTGTTCGAGCCACTCGAGCTGCTCCGTCCCGAGCGTGCCGAGACCGCCAGCTTTCAAATTGCTCACGTTCACGAGGCCGATGAAGTGCACGCATCACACAGACCGCCCCGACGAGAGGTCTATTCCCGGGAATAAAACGACGCCACCGTGTGTCTTAAGAATGGTTGATGCCTGCGCGAATATTCGAAGAGACGGTCCTGCCTCATCTGGACGCGGCGTTCAACTACGCGCGCTGGCTCACCAAGAACAACGCGGATGCGGAAGACGTGGTTCAGGATGCCTGCATGCGCGCGATGCGCTTCTTTACATCGCTACGAGACGACAATGCGCGGGCGTGGCTGTTCGCGATCGTGCGCAATACGTGGTACAGCCGAGTCACGCGTCGCGCGAGCCTTACCGAAGCGAAAGGCGTGGACGACGCACTGGATGAACTGATCGATGACTCGCCCGATCCCGAGGAGCGGCTGCTGCGGCAGCACACGGTGAGACGTGTGCGGGCAGCGCTCGAGCAACTGCCGGTTGATTTCCGCGAAGTGCTCGTGCTGCGTGAAATTGAGGGTTTGTCGTACAAGGAGATCGCAGCCGTTCTGCATGTCCCGCTCGGCACCGTGATGTCGCGACTGGCGCGCGCGCGTGAGCGGCTAACGGCGGTGCTGAGGCTGGAACGACCAACGGAGACAGCGCGATGACGTGCGAAGACGTGATGCGCGACCTGGATGCGTATATCGATCGCGAACTCGACGGCGACCTTGCGCGAGCTGTGCACGAACACATCGGCGGGTGCGCAGCCTGTCGTCGAGAGGTTGCCGAACGCGAGGCGCTGGGGCGGCTCGTCCGCGCGGCACCCTATTATTCGGCTCCCGATCGATTGCGAGCACGAGTGTCGGCACAATCGACGGGATCCAAATCGGCGCGTCGTATCCTCACGTGGGCGGCCGCAGCCGTACTGGCGGTATCGGTGGGCGGCGGAATCGGTTTGCTGCGATCAACGGCGACGCGCGGCGACACGATGGCGGACGAAATCGTCAACAGCCACGTGCGCTCGCTGATGGTGGGCCACCTGTTCGACGTGCAGTCGACGGATCAGCACACGGTCAAGCCATGGTTCCTGGGGAAACTCGATTTCTCGCCTCCGGTTGTCGATCTCGCAGCGATCGGATTTCCGCTCGTCGGGGGCCGCCTCGATTATGTCGGTGGGCGACCGGTGGCGGCGCTCGTTTATCAGCGGCAGAAGCACACCATCAACGTGTTTGTCACCTCTGAGCGCGCGGATGCGTTCACGCGCGCCTACGTCGTGTCGGTTCGAGGATTCCACATTCATCACTGGAACCGGGACGGCATGTCGTTCTGGGCGATATCGGACTTGAATGATGCCGAGTTGACCGATTTCGCTCGTGGGCTGCAAACATCGTGAGCGGACCGGCGGGTGCCATCTGAGCGCGTCGACGTTGGTCTGGGCCATCTCGCTGCGACGTCGATCAGCTGGCGGCTATGTTTGCGGCGACTCGCTCGATCGGCCTTGGCTTGCACTGGCATGTCATGGGGCGTAGCCTCGGGTATTCCGAAGCGGTCGCGGTACATGACTGGCGTGCCAGTCCGCAAGCGTAATCGCGTGGAGAATAGATCGTGCGAGCGATGGCGCTGACCCGAGCTGGCGTCGGACACGTTGACGCGGTCGAGATCGCCACTCCGGAACCAGGGCCCGACGATGTGCGCCTCAAGGTGCTCGCCTGCGGGGTGTGCCGCACCGATTTGCACGTGGTCGACGGCGAGCTGCCTCATCCAGCGATTCCAATCATTCCAGGTCACGAGATCGTCGGCCGGGTGGATGCTGTCGGGCGAAACGTGAAGATCCATCGGCCAGGCGACCGCGTTGGAATCCCGTGGCTCGGATGGTCGTGCGGCGTCTGCGAATTCTGTCGAGCGGACCACGAAAACCTGTGCCGTCTGGCGCGATACACCGGCTATCAGATAAACGGCGGGTACGCCGAGTACGCCATTGCCGACGCATCGTTCTGCTTTTCGTTGCCTGCGATGTACGACGATCAGCACGCCGCACCGCTGCTCTGCGCAGGACTGATCGGCTATCGGGCGTATCGAATGGCAGGATCCGGTTCGCCCTTGGGTATTTACGGGTTCGGCGCTGCGGCGCACATCATCGCCCAGGTCGCGGTGAATCAAGGCCGCGACGTGTATGCCTTCGTATCGCCAGGCGATGATCAGGCCATGACCTTTGCGCGCCAGGTCGGCGCGACGTGGGCCGGCTACTCGAATGCGGCGCCGCCGCAGCCGTTGAACAGCGCCATCATCTTCGCGCCCGTGGGCGCACTCGTGCCCGAAGCGCTGTCCCGAGTCGTGCCCGGCGGCGTCGTCGTGTGCGCAGGTATCCACATGAGCGATATCCCGTCGTTTCCGTATCGCCTGTTGTGGGAAGAGCGAGCGATCAGGTCGGTCGCAAATCTCACGCGGCACGACGCACGAGAGTTCCTCGCAGTTGCGGCGACGCTGCCGCTGCAGACGCACGTCCGGCCGTATCCGCTCGCTGATGCCAATCAGGCGCTCAATGACTTGCGCGACGGACGCCTCTCGGGCGCCGCAGTGCTCGTTCCGTAGAACGACCTGTCCACGAGACCACGGGTGCTTTGCGCTGCGGTCACACGAGCGATCAATGAACAGCTTCAGCAGGTTCAATCAGTGACCGTTCACATGGAACCGTGCGAAGGTCCTCGTCCACCACCTGAAGCGAGCCCGGGTCCGACGAAGGCGAGACCGCCTCGCCACGTCAACTGTGACGGTCTCAACCCAGCACAGGTCGGGCATACCGCGAAAGCGCGGCATTGCCGACCGCTGGCCTGCCATTTGCTCGACATTCACCGCAGGGCATCAATAGTCCGCGGTGCGCAACGCTGCCACTCACGTACGCGTCGACAGGGCAGCAGGTGGGACGAGAGCGATGGCGAGGCAACGATCAAAGAAACGATCGAAGAAACGATGGGTGCGGCAGGTCACAACCGACTCGACGCATCCGCCCGCACGAACGTTTACGGGCTCAGCGGAACAGATCGCCCGGACGATGGCGCGCAAAGACGTGTCGCCCAAGGGAACGGGGTCTGCTATCCGCATGATCCAGTACTTCATCAACCGTGCGGGAAAGGGTCTCTCCGCAACCCGTCGACAAAAGCTCGAGCGCGCGAAACGAATCCTGCAGCGTCGTCGCGCGGCTGAGAAAAGACACCGTGGCGCTTGACCGTCCCTACTGAAACGCGTCAGCGAGCGCTTCGGCGCCGAGATCGTCGGCCCGCCGATTGTTCCGGCAGGCCGGACCGGTATGTCACTCCGAGTCGGAGCGCCGAACGCGCGCACCGAGCGTGAACGTGACGGCCGTCGTGAGGCCGACGCTTGCAACCGGTATGAGCAGGAGAGCAAAGCCCCAGTCGAGCGATGCGCGGCCGCTGCGCGCGTCGTATTGAAAGCACCGGAAACGAGCTCGACCCGGAAGCGGATAGCTCGCGACGAACTCCCCGGTCGCCTCGCGAAATAGTTCGTCAAGACGTCCCGGCGTGACGGTCGCCGCGATCAGCAGGCGTACCAGGCGGCCGTTCCGTACCGCAGCGAGCATCGCAGGGTGATCGAACTGCTGGCGCGACGGATCCCAGTCGTACCAGAAACCTATGGCGGCCGTCAGTCGGCGAATGTCATCGGGCGCCGCAACAGCGAACGTCCAGTCTGTGCTGGTATCTACACCCAGATGATGGGCGGCGGTCGCCATGTCGGCTGCAGAATCGCGGGGATCGAAGCTCAAGACAAGACGTCCCACGCCCGCGCGACGAGGGAGCTGCTGCTCGGCGGCTCGCCACGATGCGAGAAATGGCGAGCACACGCCAGCGCAGCGCGTGAAGACGAAGGCGAGGAGCAGAGGCCGTCCGGCCGCGATGTTCTGCAGATCGGTTCGTGCTCCGTTTGCCGTTGTCAGCGCGATGTTCGGCAACTCGACAGAGAGGAACCGCTCCTCATCCGGGGGGATCGAGCGATCGGCGCCGCGATCGGCTGCGACCGTTGTCGCCGCCAGCAGCAGGGCCGTTGCGTTGATCAGCCAGCCAGCGCGCGCACGCATCTCCGCCCCGTCTCCCAGATGTAGATCAGCGCGCCGGCGAGCAGCACGGTGATGAAGATGAGCGAGAGCTTCGCATACAACATGCCCTGTGCGGTTTCGTCGGGATAGCTGGCATAGCGACGCGGCACGCCCGCGACACCGGCGAGATAGAACATCAGCAGAAAACCGTAGCCGCCGATCGCAACCGTCGTCACGATCGCGCGCGTGACCTTCAGCGTTTCGGCCATGCGCGACAGTTGGGTCGAGAGGTGAAAGACGGCGCCGAGGATCATCAGCATCACGCCCATCACGTAGTATGTGTGGAAGTGCGCCGGGACCCACAGCGTGTTGTGGAAGCGGCTATTCACCATCACCGTCGAATCGATGACCGCGGCAACGCCCCCAATCGCCCATCCCATGACGCCGAGGTACAGCATCAGTGACGGCAGTTTCCATCGCATCTCCGCGCCGTATACGAGGACGAGCGTGCTGAAGATCGTCACGACAGCCGCCGGCACGGAGATGAGATACGAGGCCAGCTGACCGGTAATCTGCAGCCATTCAGGTTGCGCGAAGTCCATGTAGAGATGATGCAGATACGCGAACATGACCAGCAACAGCACGAGGTTCCAGGACGCTGCCACCAGGGCGTTGGTCTTCCAGGGCCGCCCCGTGTAGGCCGGCATGATTTCGTACACCATCGCGACGCCGAAGTACATCGTGATGTTGACGAGCATGTGTCCGAAGTAGAACGTCAGGTTCTTGATGAGCAACGCGTCGTTCGTGAACCCGGTCGTGAACTGTTCCAGTGCCACGAGCACGAGGATGACGACGGCCGCAACAAGACCGGCGAGTACGCCGATGAAGCTCACGGTCGAGATGATGACGATCGGCGGCACTTCCGGGGAGCCGCTGCCGCGCAAATACTGCCAGCCAAGCGCGTCCGACAAACGGTAGCGTCGCGCGATTGCCCAAAGGAGATCACCGGCCCACAGCGTCCAGCCCACGCCCATGATGGCCAGGGCGGCGAAAAGCGACGCCGTCGCCCACGATGGCCACGTGCCGCCCGAATGGAATGGCAGCGGATAGAGGAAATACCAGCCGACGCCAAGCCGTCCGACCATCGTCGCCGCAAGGAGGAGCAGCACGCCGACCAGCGTTGCGCCAAAGGCGATCCAGGAGACGACGAGAGTGGGCCGCACGTAACTCGCCAGAAGGACGCTGATGCCGGCCATGCCGGCCACGAACCAGAGACCCACCATCCCCAGACCGTGCAGCGTCATGACCGCGTAAAACCACTCCGGCGGCACGGCGCTGAAGAAGCCGGCTTGCAGAATCCGCATCAGGAACCCGAGGACGGCGAGAATCGGAAACAAGACCAGAGCGGTGAGCACCCACGTCAGCGTCAGCCGTGTCAGGCGCGGCATGTATGGGTCGGAAGCCGCCACTTGTGTCATATGCACTCCTCCGGCCCGCTCTAGCGGACTTCGACGACGCCACGCATACGGTGGTGGCTCATCCCGCAGAATTCCAGGCAGAGCACGCTATAGGTGCCCGGTCGATCGAACGTGACCCGAAGGCGATTCATGTACCCGGGCATCGCCTGCGTCTGCGCGACGAGATGGCCATCGGGCGCGTACAGGCTGAACCCGTGATTCACGTCGAGTGTCGTGACACGGAATTCAATCTGGCTGCCGGCGGGCACCGTCACCGTTGGCGAGAAGGCGGCATCCCACGTGGCAAGAGTTGGGCCTGGTCCGTCGGTGAGCGACCAGGCGTACTGCTTGCCTACGGCGTGGACGATACGGTCGGGCGTGCGGGCTTCGACCGGGTAGGGTAGCTGCGGCAACGTGAGTACAAGGAAGATGACGAGGATCGCCGCCAACGATCCGAAGAAAAGGCCACGGAGTCGCGTAGCTCTCGCGTATTCGACGCTGCGTGGCTGGCGCGTGCTGATAGCGACACCTGCGAAGACAGCGACGATGATCATGGCCGACGCGACAAATACCGCGAACGGAGTTCGGAGCATGACTCCTCCGCTTCGTGACTCAGCACGTTGCTCGACGATGTGCCGGGCGGCTGGCCGCGGCAGATGGACACTGAGTGTGAGTCGGATACTGGATCAACCAGACGGGTTGGTCAAGTCCGGACGGCGCGAGCCACCACGAAACCAGGCGTGTTCGAGAGTCGAGTCCTCCCTCAGTAACCTGGTTGCGGCGTGAGGGTGTATCGTTTCGCTGCCTGGGTCGTCGCGCCTCGAGGACAGGCGGCCAGTTCGCGGCGGATGCGCCGCGAGTCCGCAATCCTCCACCGCGCCGCCTGCCGGTCCGAACTCGCGCGCCAGGAGTTCAGCTTCATCTGCGTGCCGATCATCTATTTTCTCGAGAAGTTCGCGCGCGAGCATGGGCGCCCCATCAAGCGCAACTCGACGCCCGCTATCGATATGCTTGCCAGCTACCTCTGGCCCGGCGACGTCCGCGAGCTCGAGAACACGATCGAGCGGGCCGTGCTGATATGCGATGGCGAGGTGATTCACGGCCATCATCTGCCGCCGTCGCTGCAAACGGCCGAGGCCTCTGGTACCGTTACACGAGTGTCGCTCAAGAACGCGGTCGTGGCGTACGAGAAGGATCTGATTCAGGACGAGCTGAAGACGACGAGAGGGAATCGGGCGAAGGCAGCGCGATACTCGACACGACCGAACGGATCATCAACTACAAGATACACGCCTACGAGATCGACGCGAAACGGTTCGGAGCCTAGTGCCATCCTCTGAGTTGACCTGGTTCGCCACGGCTTGGCGGTCTTTGCGTTCTTCTCAACGGTCGTACTGATCCGTCGTTGACGCTCCGCCGTCGCCACAGTCGAGCACACGGTTTGTGGCACGGCGTGTGCTTCCTCGTCGTAAGTTGAGAAGTTGTGTTCAAGGGGGAGTTATGAACCAGGATACGTTGAAAGGCCAGTGGACTCAGTTGAAGGGAACGGTTCGCGAACAGTGGGGCAAGCTGACCAACGACGACATCGATCAGATTCAGGGGAGGAGCGAACAGCTCATCGGGAAAATTCAGGAACGATACGGCATCGCGCGCGATGAAGCACAACGGCAGGTTGAGTCCTGGACACCGGCGAACCGGCCCTAAGTCGACGACCGAACGTCAACGTGGCCCGGCGTACGACAAGTACGCCGGGTTTGTCTGAACACACGGCACCACATCGAGGCCACGACTACCGGCGCTTTCTTCACGCTCCGTGATCACGGGCACCAGCCGGCCGTTCAGATCCAGCTCCAAGACGTGCCGTTCAGTTACCCACTGATCGCGACCAACTCTGCTGACTGATGTCATGGTCCGGTGGATGACTCGCAGCGGATCGCCAGGTGCAACGGGATTGCGGGCCTCCACCTCTTCGACCGTATAGCGGCCGCCATCGGCAGTGGCGGCTGTCGATACGTGCACTCGTTGGTTGAGTGCCAGCTGGCTGTTCGATCGAATGAATCCCTCTCCGTATTGAGAATACGTTTCGATCGTCACCTGCTCTGCTCCGTTCACCTCGGATCGGCGCGTGACGCTCCGCTCAGCGATCACCAATGTTCCGCTCGTATCTGGGCGTCGAATCGTCTCTTCCTCCAGGCGTTCCGAAGAGCCGATACCGCGAATCTCCACGCTTCGTAGTTCGATGGGTTGCCATCGCCCGTTCACGTCGAAAACCAGTTGGGTAATGTCTTGCCGCATCACGGCCGGGTTGATCTGCCGCTCGGTGTGCTCCGTGCGCTCGCTTTCCCGGAGCGCGTCATTGATTCCCGGCAGCAGCAGGGT
>JBKPDW010000056.1:0-5281 GCA_046728115.1 Acidobacteriota bacterium
GTGCCCACTTTCTGAGGCCCAAGAACGGGAGGACTGTCCCAGCACAGAATGCCCGAATGAGGGATGTGCGTCTGTGCTTTTTGGCACACAGTTCCTGGCGACACGTGCCCTGCTGAGGGAGACCAACGTTGCCTCAAGCGAGTCGAGTTGCGAGCAGGTCTTCGTATACCGGATTGCACAGGAGATCGGTTCAGCCATCTTCCAAGGGCGGACGACAGCCCCTCTCACCTGGAGAAGAATCAGGACACCGCCGGCGTCATGCAGTTCAAACGAGCAGTAGACCGAATTGGCGCAGCCGCGGCCCTCTCCGCGGGATCTTCACGATGGGCATTCTTATGACCGAAAGAGCCGGGTCGTTGAGCTGTTTTCTTTGGCGGCTTGAGCGTGGAAGAGACCCCTCACACCTCCAGTTGCCGGCACGGGTGACCGCTGATCGCTAGAGGGCCTGTTGACGGGCAAGCGCGACCGCCTCCACCGGCGACATCGCCCGGCCCACGGCGCGGGCGGTTTCGAATGGTCCGCCACCGAGCAACGTCTTTACGGGCTCGAAGTAGCGATCTCGGATCCAGCCGATGGACGGGACCAGCGAGCCGCCGACGCTGTCCAGCAGGCCGTCCGAGGCGCCCCACAACCGGGCCGCTCCGTCGGCGTGTCCTCCGGCGGCCAGCAGACCCGCGAACACATCGAGACTCCATCCCGCGTGGATCTTCGAGATCCTGACAGAGCGACATCGCTTCCGAGGCCTGCGCACGCGCCCGGTCGAAGTCTTGCCGCACGATGCGCAGGGCCGCGGCTGCCGAGGGCAGGGTCAGGAACGATGGTGGGGTCCATCGAGCCCAGATTCTCCCGAACCAGCGCTGAGAGCCGTCGTATCTTGCAAAGGGCCCGCAACTCTATGCCCTCCGAGGAAGCATTGCTGTCCGTGCGAACGGGGAGGCCGCTGCATCACGCTTCATACACACTTCCTTCTTACGGAGCGACTCGGAGCTCCGGAGCGAGGACGGCCGATGCCCACCCTCTAGCCGGTGCCCGTTGGACGTAACAGGTGCAAGCTCCGACGTGCCTCGCGCCCGCGAGGCGTCAACGCCCGCGTCGCCGGGCGGAGCGGCTCCTCGACGTCGATCTCAAGAAAGCGGCGCTGCAACCATCCCATCAGGATTGGATGAAGGCGAGTCGCGCGTCGATTGGGATCGCCTTCGCACCGGAGAACGTGGGCGCGCCGCGGCAAGTCCTTCGCATCGGGTTGCGCCAGTAGGCGAGCGAATGCGTCAAGGCACACAGGGTCGAATGTTTGGATCATGATCGTCACCCAAATCGCTGTCCATTACAGCATCGAGCACCCGATCACGACTATACGCGGCGGAGATCGATTGGACTGTGCCGAACGGCACAGCCCTGGTTTGGACATTCGCAGGAGCGTCCTCGGGATTTGTGATGGGCGACGGCACAACGCGGCTCAGTCGTGTACGACGACGGTCAGGAGTGAGGGATTGATCGTGAGGCCGTCAGCGTCATAGCCGATGAAGCCACCGGTCCGCTTCACGGTGGCTGTCCTCGACGATGCGGCGGACTTCGGCGTCGATCAGCTCCGAAGTGGCCTCGCTGTAAGGCTGGTGCTGGAAGGCCGGCGGCAGACCGTCGTCCTGGGGCGCCACAAAGCTGATGGGGCCGAGCTTCTCGCTCATCCCCCACCGCAATACCATGTGCCGAGCGATCTCGGTGACCTGTTGGAGGTCGTTCTCAGCGCCGCTCGTGGCCACACCGTACACGAGCTTCTCCGCCGCGCGGCCACCGAGTGCGCAGGTGATACGTGCCTGCAGATAGTCTTCGGCGTAACTCGTCCGATCGTCGACCGGAAGCTGATAGGTCGCTCCCAGCGCCATGCCGCGCGGCACGATCGAGACGCGATGCACCGGGTCGCTGCCCGGTGTCAGCATCGCGAGCAGGGCATGTCCCGCCTCGTGGTAGGCGGTCCGCTCCCGATCCGCCGGACTGAGCAGAATGTTGCGAGCCGGCCCGAGCGTAATCTTCTGGAGCGCTTCGGCGAAATCCTCGGCACGCACCGTAGCCGCTTCCTTGCGTGCACTAGGTCACGCATATCTAATTCACACCCGTTTTGTTAGAGCCTCTTAATTTAAGAGCTTGTAACAAAACTGGGCGAATGGCAGACGCCTTCCAGTGGCCGCAGTAACGTCAGCGGTTTATGGCTGCCGTGCTGCTGCCAGATGCATTGTGGAATCTGATCGAACCGCTCTTGCCCGTTCCACCGCCGCGGCCGAAGCGTGGACGGCCGCGCCTCCCTGATCGCGACTGCCTCACTGCCATCCTGTTCGTCTTGCGGAGTGGGATTCCTTGGCAGATGCTGCCGACGGAACTGGGCTGCGGATCGGGGATGACCTGTTGGCGACGACTGCGCGACTGGCAGCAAGACGGCATCTGGGATCTGATGCACTTCGCTCTTCTGAGTTGGCTCGCGCGCGACGGCGACATCGATTGGTCCCGTGCCATCTTGGACAGTTGTTCAGTGCGCGCGGTGTGTGGCGGAACGCAGACCGGTCCGAATCCCACCGACCGTGCGAAACGCGGGAGCAAACGGCATCTGATCTGTGATGGACGCGGCGTACCGCTCGCGATCCGCCTGACCGGCGCCAATCGTAACGACTCGCAAGAGGCCCTGGCCCTGGTCGATGCAATTCTCCCGCTGCATGGCGAACGCAGGCGCCCGCGGCACCGGCCGGACTGTGTGCTCGGGGATCGTGGCTACGACGCGGCGGCCATTCGGCGCGGGCTCCGGACTCGTCGCATCGTGCCTCTGCTCGCCATGCGACGCACCCAGCATGCGAGTGGTCTCGGCCGGTGGCGCTGGGTCGTGGAGCGCACATTTGCCTGGCTCAGTCAGTTTCGCCGCTTGCGAGTGCGCTATGACAAGCGGGCCGACATTCACGAGGCGTTCCGCTCGCTGGGGTGCGCGCTCATTTGTTGGCACTCGTTGCGAAGAACTTGGCGGGCCGGCTAACGACGTCTCCAGATGGTCGGAGTTGGGAGCCCCGACTCGCTACAATAGCGTGTTGGCACGTAATGGCTCTTTCCCCGGGCGTGCGCCTCGGCCCCTACGAAATCCTCTCGGTGCTCGGCGCCGGTGGAATGGGCGAGGTCTATCGCGCCCGCGACACGCGACTGGATCGCATCCTCGCCGTCAAAATTCTTCCCGAGACGCTCGCCGCTGATCCGCGATTCCGAGAACGCTTCGACCGCGAGGCCCGCACGATCTCGCAGCTCACGCACCCGAACATTTGCACGCTCTATGATGTGGGCGAACAGCAAGGCACGGCGTTTCTCGTCATGGAGTACCTCGAAGGTGAGACGCTGGCCGACCGGCTGAAGAAAGGCGCGCTGCCGCTCGACGAGGCGCGGAAGGTCGCGATTCAAATCGCCGACGCGCTGAGCGCGGCCCATCGACGTGGGATCGTGCATCGCGACCTGAAGCCGGGCAACGTGATGCTTACGAAGACCGGCGCGAAGCTGCTTGACTTCGGACTCGCGAAATCAGGGACACCGGCAGTTGCGACTCCGCACTTGTCGATGCTGCCCACCACGCCACCGCTCACGCAGCAAGGGACGATCCTCGGGACGTTTCAATACATGGCGCCGGAACAGCTCGAAGGCCTGGAGGCGGACGCGCGGACCGATATCTTCGCCTTTGCCGCGGTGCTGTACGAAATGGTCACAGGCAAGAAAGCGTTTGAAGGGAAGACACAGGCCAGCCTGATCGCCGCGATCCTCGAGCGCGAACCACAACCCCCCTCGAACCTGCAGCGGTTCGTACCACGGGCCCTGGACCGTCTGGTTCGTCGATGCCTTTCCAAGAATCCCGACGAGCGATGGCAGAGCGCGGCCGATGTATCCATCCAACTGCAGGAGGTCATGGAAGCTGGCCCGAGCCCGCTTGTGAGTGATGTCTCGTCGAGCAAACGGATACGCCTGTGGCGGTCGCTCAGCGTCTTGCTCTTCGTGCTGCTGGCAGGTGGTCTCGCGGTCTGGCGATTCTGGCGTACGGCACCGGCCCCGGCGGCCCAGTCATTTGTGTTTACGGTCGCTCCCCCCGAAGGCGCGACATTGGTCACACCTGGCGGGCTACCGGGCGGACTGCCGTGGCTCGCGCTGTCCCCAGACGGTCGGGTGCTGGCGTTCGTGGCGTTGTCCGCCGACGGCCGACAGCAACTGTGGGCGCGGCTATTGGCGGCGACGGTCGCGCAGCCACTGGCGGGCACCGACGGCGCCGGTGCGCCGTTCTGGTCACCGGACAGTCGGTACATCGCGTTCTTCGCGCGGGGGAAGCTGAAGTTTGTGGATGCGGCTGGCGGCCCGACGCAAGTCGTTGCCGATGCGCCTGGGATGTACGGCAGCGGCAGTTGGAGCCGCGACAACACGATCGTCTTCGCGCCCACCCCGCGGAACGATGGTCTGCGAAAAGTGCAGGTCGGGGCTGCGGACGCAGGCCAATTCGTCACGCATCTCGATCAAAGCAAGGGACAGCGCGTGCATTTCTCGCCACAGTTTCTTCCCGACGGTCGCCATTTTCTCTTTGGCGTGGGCCGTAATACTGGCACCGATGCGGAAACCTGGATCGGCTCACTCGACGGCGGTGAGCCACGGCTGCTCCTTCGCGCGGCCGCGGTGGCGCGCTACGTGGAACCCGGTTGGCTCCTGTTCAAACGGGGTCCGCTCTTCGCGCAGCGCGTGGACGGGCCCGATCTGCGGTTTGTGGGCGATCCCATCCGTCTCACCGACGCGGCTGTGGGGTCGAACCAGTTGACGACCTACATGGCGTTGTCCACCTCCATGACCGGGACGCTGGCCTACGGTGCTCCGACCGCCGACGAGACGCAACTCGTCTGGAGCGATCGCAGTGGTCGAACGCTAGGCTCGGTCGACGTGCCAAGCGCATCGGCGCCGTCCCTCTCACGCGACGGAACCATGATGGTGATGTCGCGGAACCTGCCGCAGACGGGCACGGACCTCTGGCTTTACGACGTGAAGCGGACAACGCTGATGCGGTTCACATTCGATTCAGCGTTGGAGCGATCGCCGATCTGGTCACCTGATGGGAAATACGTCGTCTTTGCTGCGGGCCGTGATGGTGGCGTTGACCGGCTCTACCGGAAGTCAACCACCGAATCGGGCGACGGAGAACTCATCTCCAAGCTGGACGGCTCGTTTCCGACAGACTGGTCGGCCGACGGTCGCTTCATCCTGTTCCACAACTCCACGAGTGAGGGTC
>JBKPDW010000057.1:0-23495 GCA_046728115.1 Acidobacteriota bacterium
CGCAGCAACGAGTTGTAGACGGTGCCTTCGTTCAGCCGCAATCGATCGTCGCTAATCTGCTCGAGGCGACGCGCGATTCCATATCCGTGCAACGGCCCGAGCGCGTCGAGGGTCTTGAGCACCATCAGGTCCAGCGTGCCCTGCAGCACCTCCGAGCGGTCCTTTGTCATGGCCACAGGTGTAACGTAGCACGTTTCCTTTGCTATGGCCATAGGGCTCCCGCAGCTCTGACGCCGACGATCGAGCTCACCTCTCGCGCATCCTCGATCTTTTTGGGGAGGATAGTTGGCGTAATGTTCATGCGGGTGAACTCGAAGTGCGCCCACCAGGTGCGCCCACCACCCGGGCACCGGTGGCTCGTCATAGACGGCGGCGTGCGGGTGGTCGAAGCTCATGCCGGCCAGTTCGCCAAGGGGCAGAATGGAACGTAGACCGTCTACACAACGTATTGTAGACTGTCTACGGTATGAGCCCAAAGGCACCTGCTCGCGTTGAGCTACTTCAAGGCACGCTTGATCTCCTGATCCTCCGAACGCTCTTGCCTGGCCCGATGCACGGGCACGCGATCGCGAAGCACATCCAGCGGACCTCCGAAAACCTTCTCCAAGTGGAAACCGGATCCTTGTACCCGTGCGTTCATCGGCTCGAGGCAAAGGGCTGGATCGCGGCGACCTGGGAGCGTTCCGACAAAGGCAAGCGCGCCAAATACTATCGCCTGACTGCGCTCGGCCGAAGACAGCTCTTTGCCGAACAATCCAAATGGCAGGCATTTTCCCGCGCGATGGGATTGCTGCTGAACCCGGTCGAGGAGAAAGGATGACCTCCTTTTTTCAGAAATTGCGTTGGTGGGCTCAGCGCCGCCGTAAAGAGAAGGAACTGCGCGAGGAACTTCAGTTCCACCTCGATGAAGAAACTGAAGAGCGTCGAGCCGACGGACTGCCCAACGACGAGGCCAGATGGGCTGCCCGCCGCGACTTGGGAAATGTCGCGTTGTTGCATGAGAACACTCGCGTCCTGTGGACATGGACGCTCCTTGAGCAGCTTGTGCAGGATCTTCGCTACGCGCTGCGCGTGATGATCAAGAACCCCGCGTTCACGGCGCTGGCCACGCTGTCGTTGGCGCTGGGCATCGGGGCCAACTGCGCGATCTACAGCTTCATGGACTCGATTCTGCTACGCGCGCTCCCCGTGTCCGATCCTGCATCGCTGGTCGTTCTGAACTGGCACAGCAAGGACTTACGTGGGCCAAAGGGCCAGCGGAGCGCTTTCGTGATGCACTCCGTGAACGGCCGCGCGTATAACGATCCGAAGACCGGATTGACCAGTGGCATTTTCCCGTTTCCGGCATTTGAGCTTGCCGGAAAGGCCGACGCCGTCTTCTCCAGTGTCTTCGCCTACTACCCCGCTGAACGTTTGAACGTCATAGCGCGGGGACAAGCCGACGTTGCCAGCGGAGAGTACGTCTCGGGCGACTACTTTCGGGGACTCGCGGTTCCTCCCGTTGCTGGCCGACTGCTAGTTCCCGATGACGATCGCGCGGGGGCGTCCGCGGTCGCTGTCGCGAGTTTTGCTTTCAGTCAGCGATACTTCGGAGGCGCGGCCAACGCGGCGGGGCAATCTATTTCGATCAACAACGTCTCCTTCACGGTCGTCGGCGTCACGCCGCCAGAATTCTTTGGTGTCGATCCCGGCGCGGCGCCGGATCTCTACCTCCCCATGCACAGCAATCTGCTGGTGGATGCGGCTGGGTTAGCTCGCGTCACGCCCCAGACATACCTCGATCAGAACTACTACTGGATCGAGATGATGGGACGGCTGCGGCCTGGCGTCACCCTCATTCAGGCCCAGACCGTTCTCGCGCCGATCTTTCAGCAATGGGTGGCAAGCACTGCAGCTAACGACGAAGAGCGAGCAAACCTTCCGGGCCTGCTGGTCAAGGAAGGCGCTGGCGGACTCGACAGCCTCCGTCGTCAATATTCCAAGCCTCTGGTAGTGCTGCTGGCGATGGTTGTGCTGATCCTGGCGATTGCGTGTGCCAACATCGCCAATCTGTTACTGGCACGGGCCAGTGCGCGGCGGCGCGAAATGGCCGTGCGCCTGAGCATGGGAGCCGGGCGCCTGCGAGTGATCCGTCAACTCCTGACTGAAAGCATTCTCTTGGCCTCTATGGGCGGCGCACTCGGAGTCGCATTCGCCGTCTGGGGGCTACGCGTTCTCACTCTTCTCCTGGCAAACGGACAGGAGAACTTCACTTTACATGCAGAGTTGAACTGGCACGTTCTCGGTGCGACGCTGGCAGTCTCGCTCTTGTGCGGCACGTTGTTCGGATTGGTTCCCGCCATTCAATCAACTCGCGCCGACGTCATTCCGGCGCTGAAGGAAACCGGGCGATCAAATGTCGCGGGCGCACGCTCTCGCTTTCTTGGAATGAGCCTGAGTCATGCTTTGGTGGTTTCGCAGATTGCCATCTCATTGCTCTTGTTAGTGGCAGCGGGCCTCTTCGTGCGAACGCTTTCCAACCTGCAGTCCATCCAGCTGGGTTTCAATCGTGAGAATCTGCTGCTGTTCGAATTGAATGCCCTCCAGGCCGGACATCGCGAGCCGGAGATTGCGACGTTCTACGCTGATCTACAGAAACGGTTCGAGGCGATTCCTGGCGTGCGCCATGCAACGCTTTCGCACTCTTCTCTGATCGGGGCTGGCAGGCGCTTGCCGATCAGCGTGTCTGGCACTTCAGCCGATGGCACACGCATCCTGAACACGGGACCGGCGTTCTTCACGACCATGCAGATCCCGATCCTCCAGGGTCGCGAGATTGAGGAACGCGACCGACCGGGCTCGCCGCCGGTCGCACTGGTTAACGAGCAGTTCGCCAAGAAATACTTCAGTAATGACAATCCCGTCGGTCGGCGTATCAGGCTCGGAGGGCCCAATCCGCGTGACATGGAAATCGTCGGAGTGTCCGCGAACGCGCGATATGGCGGGCTGAAGGGGGAGATTCCTCCGGTCGTCTATATCCCGTACAACCAAGGCACGTTCCCGCCCATCCAGCAGATGACCTACGCCTTGCGCACGACTGGGGACCCTCTACGTTACGTCAACAGCGTGCGCGACGCTGTGCATCAGGCGGACGACCGTATGCCTCTCACGAAGGTGAAGACACAAGGAGTGGAAATCGATCAGACGATCAACCAGGAGATCGTTTTTGCGAAGCTCTGTACTGCCTTTGCGATTCTGGCATTGGTCATCGCGTGCGTCGGCTTGTACGGCACCATGACCTACACCGTCGCGCGGCGCACGGCTGAAATCGGCATTCGGATGGCACTTGGTGCGCAGCCGGTCGCGGTCATCTGGATGGTGCTCCGTGAGGTCCTCATGCTGGCCGCGGTGGGGCTCGCGATCAGCGTGCCGACGGCGTTGGGCACTTCCAGGTTCGTCGAATCCTTTCTCTTTGGTATGAAGCCCAACGATCCGGCGGCCCTCATCCTGGCCATGACGACGCTCCTCGCGGCCGCGCTTCTGGCAGGTTACGTACCCGCGCGGAAAGCATCTCGAATCGATCCGATGATCGCCTTACGGCAAGACTGACTTCACGGATGCGCCCAGCAGTGGGCGGCCCTAACTACTGTCGGCGCCGGTGCGCGTCCGCCGCTCGCAGTTCCTCGATCTTTTTGGGGAGGATAGTTGGCGTAATGTTTATGCGGGTGAACTCGAAGTGCGCCCACCAGATGCGCCCACCACTCAGCGTGCGCCGACCATCCGCCCCGTGGGGGCGAGGCCGCGTGCGGCCGGAACTACAACCGACTCTCGAGTCGGAGTTCCACGTGCACGGGCGCCCCACCGCGATCGAGTTGAAGGTCACAGACGGCGCCAGGTCGGCTGAGCAGGTCGCGGAGCTGCACTGGTGTGAGGTCACGAGCGGCGCGGCCATCAATCGTGACCAGCGTGTCCCCTTCTCACAGGCCAGCCCGTGAGGCAGGCGTGTCTGGTAGCACGATGTCCACGCGGTAGCCTCCGTCACGTCGCCGAAAGCCGACGCCACTGGCATCGAAGGTCTGGCGCCGATCGAAATCTCTATTGGGCGTGAGATAGAGTCGCCGGCCGTCGAAGTCGAATCCTACGGTGAACCGCCGCCAGAAGCCCCAGCCGAGGAGCCCATCGTCGATTCCGCCGCTCCCCAGGTCGGTCTGCAAGAGCGCCACAACAGGCTGCGACACGCTGAACGGTCCGACGGATATCGCCAGGGGCCGGGTCGCCACGAGCTGGATCTGCCCGCCGGTCGATTCCGGTCGATTGGCGGGTCGCGCCGTCACCGGGATTCGAGCGCGGACGTTTTCCACAAAGGCGGACACGAACACGGCCGAGTAATAGCTCGCACCGGTATCGGCCAGGACTCGTGCGGCCTGCCGGGTGCCGTCGGTGAATACGAACTCGACATCGATAAACGGCACGTTCGGGTTGGTCCGAAAAACCAGCGGCAGCTCGCGCGCGGTCGGGGGCGGGCGATAGCTACCGCGCTCGTAGAGCCGGACGACTGGCTCGACGTGATCGAACTCGACGACGAAACCGCGGAGCAGACCGACGCCGACGATACAGTCCATATCCGGCGCTTCGGCCGGAAGCTGCCTCAGGATCAGGGACTGGTGGGCAAACGTCAGGCCGCCGATCCTCACCGTGGCCTTCGCGCCGGCGTCGCTGGCCGGAGGTGGAGCGCCATCGGGCGTCGGCTCCGCTCGCCCAGCTGTCAAGCCCGCGCGTTCGGCCTTGTCTCGGTCGACGGCAATCAGCGCGCTGAAGCCGGAGTCGAGGCCGCACCACAGCGACGCGTCGTTGAAGCGCACGCGAATGAGGGTCTGTTCTGTGGCGGTGTCGACCTTGCTTTCGATCACCATCGGGGTCGGCGCCTGCTCCGCCGCCGAGGCGCATGCAAACAGCGCGATCCAGATCGACGCCGCCGCCACCGCTCGCTGCCATCGTTGCATGACTGTCTCCTCGCCGTGTCGCGACAGGGCCGTCTGACGAAAGCGCTCAGCGTAGCGCGAACGTAAAGTCAAACATGACCCGCGTGGGCACCGGTCTGCCCTCAAGGAGCGCCGGACGGAATCGCCATTCGCTGATCGCGTGGACGGCCTCAGCGTCCAAGCCGAGCGTGCTGTCGAGCGACCGAACGACCCTGACCTGCGAACAGGCGCCCTCCGGACGGACGACGCAGCCGACGCGCACCGTGCCTTGGATCTTCGCGCGCCGCGCCGCAATCGTGTATTCCGGCTTCGGGGTGATCAGCGGTACTGGCGCAGTGACGCGATCGTCGAGGTCGTACACGCGCACCGATCCATGCCACGCGATCCCGGCTCCGACGAGTAACGCGCCAACGACGGCGACGGCGAGCAGCGGGATCGTCCGCGACGCGGTGCGAGCCTCACGCATGCCGGCCTTCGCGCGCTCGATGCTCCCAAACCGTGCCTGCGCCGCCGCTGCAGCGTCGCGCGGATCCATGCGCTGGTCGAGATTCCCACGGGTGCGTTCCTCGAGATGGAACGCGATCTCGTCGTCGAACTCGCGATCGAGCGATGTCCGCCGAAAGCGATTCACGACGCGTCTGAGGAATGACACGGTCAGGCGAGCTTCAGCACGCGCATCACGGCGTCCACATGAGCCATCCAATCCCGCTCGACTTGGGCGACCCGGCGCCTGCCACCAGCGGTGATTCGGTAATATCGCGCCCGCCGATTGTTGTCCGAGGCCTTCCACTCAGACGTCACCCACCCGGCCTCTTCCATGCGGTGGAGCGCGGGATAGAGTGATCCTTCTTCAACGCGAAGCCGGTCTCCGGACGTGGCCCCGATTCGCTCCGCAATCGCGAAGCCATGCTGCGCACCACTCGCCACGAGGACGCGGAGCACGAGCAGGTCCAGCGTGCCCTGAAGTTTGTCCGTCCGTTGTCTCATAGACATCTATGTGAGATACTCGCGCCGGGGAGCCGGAATGTCAAGTCGACAGGGAACGACGCGAACCAGGCTGCCGGCGCTTATGCATCGATCGTGAGGGATGTCGTGAACGAACTTCGGTACTCGCTCCGACGACTGCGACAGAGCCCGGGTGCAACCGCCATCGCGGTGCTCACGCTGGCCATCGGCATCGGCGGCAATGCGGCGATCTTCAGCATCATCCGGACAGTGTTGCTGAAACCGCTGCCGTACGCGGACCCTGAGAGGCTCGTCGTGATGGGCGAACGATGGCCGACGTCCTCAAGCCGAAAGCCGATCTCCCGACTGAATTATCAGGATTGGGTCGCGCAGAACACCGTGTTTGAGCGAATCGCCGCCGTGACCTGGGGCCCGGCGACGGTGAGCAGCGGGAACACGCCGGCCCATGTTGATGGCTCGTTCGTGTCCCCCTCGTACTTCGAGGTATTCGGACTGCACGCCGCGTTGGGACGCACACTCGCAGCCGGTGACGATGAACCAGGCCGCGAGCACGTTGTCGTGCTCAGCCATCGTTTGTGGACGTCGCAGTTCAGTGGAGACCCTGCGGCCATCGACGCCGACATACGCCTGGACGGCGAGATGTACACGATCGTCGGGGTCATGCCGGCCGGCACAAGCGTAGACTTCGGCACCGATCTGTCCGAGCCGCAGATCTGGAGACCGCTGATGACCGGCAATCCGCCGCCGCGCGGCGTGCATGATCTCCGCATGGTTGTCGCAAAGATGAAAGCGGACACCACCATCGACCGGGCCCGCGCCCAGATGGAGGCGATCGGTGAACGCATGGCCGTCGAGTATCCGGATACCAACAAAGGCTATGGGGTGATCGTCCAGCCGTTCCCTCGTCCGATCGGGTTCGACATCGCGGCGTCCCTCTACCTCCTGCTGGCCGCCGCCGGGCTCGTCTTGATCCTCGCCTGTGTGAATCTCGCGAACCTTGCGCTCGCCCGCGGTGCCGTGAGCGCGCGCGAGGCGGCGATTCGCATGGCGCTCGGCGCCCCACGCGCGCATCTCGTCCGGCAGTTCCTGACCGAGCAACTGCTGATCGCCGCGACAGGCGGCGTCTGTGGGATCGTCGTCGCGCAGGGCATCGTCGAAGCGGTGAAGATCGCCATGCCGACGAGCGGCATCCGTGCCGCCTTCCCGGCCGATACGCGCATCGCCATTGACAGCCTTGTGTGGCTCGTCGCGTTCGTCCTCGCAGCGCTGAGCGGCATCGTCTGTGGGCTGGTGCCTGCCATCGGCATCGCTCGACGGTCGCTCATCGCCGATATCCGACTCGTGAGCGCTGGCGCGGGAACGAGTCCATCGCACCGCAAGATCCAGCGACTACTGGTCGCCGCTCAGGTCGCGCTCGCCTTCGCGCTCCTCACGGGAGCGGGACTTCTGATACAGAGTCTCTTCGCGCTGACCGATCGCATCGCGACGGGCTTCGATTCGACCAACGTGCTGACGGCCCGGTTGCCCATCCCGCCGACGCGCTTCGCGTCAGGCACGGCGTTCAACGCCTATCTGGACCAGATCGCGAGCCGCGTGCAGTCTCTGCCCACGATTCGGGACGTGGCGTTCGCCGACTCACTGCCGACCGAGGGAAATCCGTTCGGCAAGCTGTTTCAGATTGTTGGCCAACCGGTCGTCCCTTTCGCCAGCCGGCCGCTGTGTGGCTTCAAGGTGGTCAGCCCGTCGTACTTTTCGGCCGTCGGTCTTCGTCTCATTAAGGGGCGAGCGCTGGAGGACCGCGATCGCGACAACGCGCCGCTGACGGTGGTCATCAATCAGGCGATGGCGCGCACCTACTTTCGCGGTGCCGATCCGCTCGGTCAACGCATGCTCATGAGGCGCAACGCCATCAATGGACCGGCTGGCACCGTCGATCTCGACTGGACGATCGTCGGCATCGTCGGAGACGAAGGCGTGTCTCCGTTTGATGATCGCACGGCGCAGCCTGCGGTGTATGTCACCCGCGAACAGTACCCACGGCTCGACCTGGCACTCGTGGTCCGGACAACGGTGGATCCCGTCCGCGTGCAAGACTCGATTCGCAAGGCCATCGCCGCGGTCGACACGACGCAGGCCGTCACGGATGTCAAAACTGTGGTTGAGATCGAGTCGGACGACGTGTCGTCAGACCGCCTGCGTTCGATTCTGCTGAGCACGTTCGCCGTTGTCGCCGTCGTGCTCGCGACACTGGGTCTCTACGGAGTCATGGCGTACTCCGTGACTCAGCGGACCCGCGAAATCGGGATTCGTGCGGCACTCGGCGCCAATGCCGTCAGTCTCTTGAGCCTGGTGATGCGCCAGGGAACCGCGATGATCGCCTGGGGGCTCGGCGTGGGATTCGTGATCACTCTTGGCGAGAGCCGCCTCCTGAAGGCGTTCTTGTTCGGCGTCGGGCCGTCCGATCCGAAAACGATGGTGTTCGTCGCTGCTGTACTCAGTGCCGTCGCTTTGATCGCCTGCTATCTTCCAGCCCGCCGCGCAACAATGGTCGATCCGCTCATCGTGCTGAAATCCGAATAGTGCGCCCAACTGGAGCACATCCTCGATCTTCTTGCGGAGGATAGTTGGGTCAATGTTTATGCGGGTGAACTCGAAGTGCGCCCACCAGGTGCGCCCACCACTGCAAGCAACGGAGCGTCGTCGGAGGCCTATACGCCCCCATGCGGGATCCGAAAATATGAACGGTAACGCGCTTGTACTTGTCTTCATTTCTGGTAACTCACACTCCCAGATAGAACGGGTCTGTTGCTCATGATCAGCATTCTGGATTCCCTATCTCCTCGGGAAGTCGCGCGTCGCCGCCGCGCGCAAGCTCGCGATTCGCCTCATGGATCATGATGCGTGATCAAATCGATTACATGGAGTTCTGTCGTCGTGGCCCAGGGCGCCAGTCGTAGCGGTCGCGCCCGTGCGGGGATGCTTGTGTGGGTCGTGGTCCTCCTGCGAGTGACCGACAAACTGATTAGGCTACCCGCCTCCCACGAGCGGAGGGAGTTCGCACGAGTCATCATGGTCCGGCGTGACCGAAGAGATGTTTGGTGGGCAACACCGTCGTGATGCGGTGACACGGATTGAGCGCCGAGCGTGGACATCGACGAAAATCGGCGATCGTGCCACGGCCGCCTCCGCCAGCTCTTTGGCTTATGAGAGCCGGCTCCGGCGGCCTGAACGGAGAACGTGTCTCTTGACACCGGCCGATGTCGTTAGAGATGACCCACTGCCCAAAATCCGCTCGAATGGATCCCAAGTTCCGGTCGACGCTCAGCTCACGAGGTCGTTCCGCCGAGATCCGAACACCGTGTCGCTGGTTACTCAGGTCTTAATGCGTCGGTGGGGTCCAGGGCAGAGGCGGCGTATGCCGGTATGAGCGCGGCTCCCAACGCCGCCGCAGCCTGGATGAGGGTCGTCGCAGCGATCGTTAACGGATCCGTCGGCCTGATCCCAAATAACTGGGACTCGACGAGCCGCCCCAGCACACCGACGCACGCGAGCGCGACCGCGGTACCTGCCGCGGTCATTACCATCGCATCGCGAAGGACGAACCACATCGCAGAGGCCCTGGGGGCGCCAAGCGCCATTCGTATTCCTATTTCGCGGGTCCGCTGTGTAACCACGAATGACATCACTCCGTACAGTCCGACCATCGACAGCAGCAGCGCCAACGCGCCAAACGTGCCGGTCAGAGTGGCGAGAAGGCGCTCGGTGTTCAACGCTCTGCTGACTTGTTCATTCACCGTCCGGAGGTAGGTAATCGGCAAGGCGGGATCGGCGTGATGAACGATGGAGCGGATCGACTGCGCAGCGTGGTCGGAGGATCCTCGAACCTTCACATAGAACACTCCGGCCGGTTCGTTCGGATCGAGCGGAAAGTACGCCTGCTCCGATTCCTCGCGAAGGCCTCGATAGCTGAAGTTCGACGCGACGCCGACGATCTCGACGTTGGGCTGCGCGTTTGGTCCCGCACCCAAACACACCAATGCGCCGAGTGGGTTGCGGCCCGCGAGGTATCGCTTGACGAACGCCTCGTTGACGATTGCCGAGCGCGGACCTGACGCCGCGGAATCGCGTTCGTCGAAACCTCGTCCCTGAACGATCGGAATGCCCAGGGTTGCGAAGAATTCCGGCGTGACTGCATTCAGGTTCACGTCGCGGTCCGTCACGAACCGGCGATCGGCTTGAACCGTCATCGGGTTGTTCCAGCTTCCGCCGGTCAACAACGGGAAACGCACGACAGTTGACGTTTCGGTCGTCGCCGAGGCGCGGATGTCTTCATGTATGCGTCGAAGCAGTCGGGCTGCATCCGCAGGCGAGTAGCCGATCTTGCGAGGATTTATTCCGACCAACACCAGACTGGATGTGTCAAAACCGGGCCCCTTCGCCAGGAGTCCCGTCAACGTCCTCGAGAAGAGGACGGCGCCGATGACGAGGATCAACGACAACGCGATCTGCCCGGTGACGATGATCTTGCGAAGCCTGACACCGCCGGCCGCGCCCGCACGCTCGCGGAGCGACGACATCGCCGCCTTGCGCCCGACGTGAAGCGCCGGCACAAAACCACTCACGACGCCTGCCGCGATACTCACCAGGAACGCAAACAGCAGCAGCCTCGAATCAACATGCGACTGCAACGCGTTGGCGGCGGTGTCGCGAGGCAGAAACGCGATGAGCGTCCGCGTCACGGCCGGCGCGAGCGCGACGCCAAGCAATCCGCCGGCGAGCGCAAGCAGGATGCTGTCGGTTAACAATTGACGGCCAATCCGTCCTCGCGACGCGCCCAGCGCGAGCCGTGTGCTGATCTCGCGGTGGCGGGCCGACCCGCGTGCCAGGAACAAACCGGCTACGTTCAGGCACGCGAGTCCCAGCAGCACGGCAGTGGCCGCGAACAGGACCCACAGCGGCTGCGAGAGCTCGCGTCGGAGGGTCGAATGTCCTTGCGGCGCGGGCGTGACGGTGATCGTCGAGGCCAGAAACCGTTGACGACGGTTCGGCGTGGTGGTCGGGAACCCCACGCGGCGAACGTCCTCGTTCAACATCGTCTTGAACCAAGGTTGCAGGCGGACCTGGGCCTGATCGGCCGTCACGTCCGGCCGCAACCTGCCGATGATCTGCATCCAACGCATGCGGCGATCCATCTTGCGCTCGAATCCCGGGATTGCCTGCGCCGCCATCGCTGCGGGAACCCAGACCGATGGCACTTCGCCAATGTCGATTCCGCGGAACGTCGGAGCCGCGACTCCGACCACCGTCATCGGGAACTGGTTGATTAGGATCTTCCGACCGACGACATCCGGCGCGCTCGCCAATTGCGTTCGCCAAAAGTCGTAGGTCACGACGGCGACCGGGCTGGCGCCTGGCGCTCCATCGTCGCCCGGGCCGAGCACCCTCCCGATCGCCGCTCCGACACCGAGCACGGAGAAGTACGTCCCCGAGACGATTTCCGCCGCGGCCGGCGTGGGTTCTCCGTCCGTCGACAGCGTCACGATCGTCGCCGCGCGGCAGAGCACGCCATCGAAGAGCTCGTCGTGGAGCTGAAGGTCGCGGCACATCGGGTACGACATCAGGTTGAAGCTGCCCATTCCATCCGCGAGCTGTTCTCCCTTCCAGTCGATGAGGACAAGGCGTTGGGGCTCGCGAACCGGAAGGGCGTGGAGGGTCACCTGATCGACGAGCGAGTAGATCGCCGTGGTGGCGCCGATGCCAAGCGCGAGCGATAGTACGGTCGTCGCGGTGAACGAGCGGCTATGGAGAAAGGAACGCGCAGCGAACCGCAGATCGATTACGAAGTCTCGCAGCCATCGAATCAGCCATACGTCGCGGACTTCTTCCTTCACTTGCGCGACACCGCCGACTTCCAGCCTCGCTCGCCTTGTCGCTTCCGATTCCGAGAGACCCGCCTGTATCCAGTCGGCGACGCGGCGGTCCAAGTGGTACCGCAACTCGCGGTCGAAATCCTGCTCGAGACGGTCGCGTTGGAACCAGTTCAATATCCGCTTCATGCGGCGCCGTCCTCGTTGAAGATCAAGCGCACGGCTCCGGCGAGCCGCGACCAGCTCTCCTTCTCGACGTCGAGTTGCTTCCGTCCGGCACGCGTCAGCGAATAGAACTTCGCGTCGCGTCCCGTCTCGGACGGCTTCCACTCGCCCGTGAGCCACCCCCTCTGCTCCAACCGATGAAGCGCTGGATAAAGGGAACCCTGGTTCACTTGCACGACTGCTCGCGAGATCTGCTCCAGACGTTGGGCGACACCGTAGCCATGGGACGGCTCGAGGGAGAGGATGTGGAGAATGAGCATGTCGAGCGTCCCTTGTGGGATCGGAAAACGAGCAGGCGGCATCGATACATCAACCTTCGACACGTCAACATATCGCACGACGTGTGGAAGGTCAAGGCTGCAGGATGGAGGCTGCAGGATGGGAGCGGGATCGAAGGCCTGAGCCGGTGTCCCATTTGCGGATATTCCCGCAAGGGTAACAGAGGCATACTCGCAAGGCCGACCGCGGCTGAGTTCAGCACTCTCAAGATCACGCGGGGGCCACGCGAACGAAAGCGACCGTAATGTTCATATTGATAAACTATATTGATCGTCTATAGACTGGTGCCTTCATAGTTTACTTAAGTGATTGGCGAGAGCGCTTCTATTCGCAGCGGACGCCGAATTCGATCGGGTCGCTGACCGATCCTTCAGTCTCGTTGAACCCGGGCGGAATATCGGAGTACCCATGCAACAACTTCTCGAGGTCGACTGACCGCCAGCTCGCCGCCATGAGTTGGATACGTCGTTTCCGGAACACCCTGTTCGATGGCCGCGTGAATCACGAGTTTCACGCCGAGGCACGAGCGTACTTCGACGAGCTCGTGCGCGAGAACGTTCGAACGGGCGCCACGCGAGAGCGCGCCGAACGCGACGCGCGGGATCGAATGGGTAATTTGGCGCTGGCACTGGATGAAACACGCGACGTCGATACGCTGCAATGGCTCGACGATCTCATGCGAGACGTCCGTCTGGGGATGCGGCAGCTTCGGCGAACGCCTGGATTCACCGTCGTCGCCATCCTCACCCTCGCGCTGGGCATCGGCGCGAACACCGCCATCTTCAGCGTCGTCGATCATTTATTTTTCCGGCCGTTCCCGTTCCAGCAGCCCGATCGGCTGACCGTCGTCCACGAAGTCCTCCGCCTGGGCGATCGACCGGCGCGAGCCACGCCGGTCAGTCTGGCGCACTTTCGAGAATGGCGACGCAGCTGGCAGTCCGTCGAGGACCTCGCCGCGATCGGCGGCACGCGTATGAGCCTCACGGGTGCCGGAGACCCAGAACGGGTGGAAACGTCGCGCGTATCGGCGAATCTTTTCTCGCTGATCGGCGTTCTGCCACGAATGGGACGAACTTTTACGGCCGAGGAAGATCAGCGTGGTCGCGATCACGTCATTCTCTTGAGTGACGATTTCTGGCGTCGCCGCTTCGATGCCGATCCTCGCGTGGTGGGTCGGACGGTCACCCTCGACAGCGAGCCGTACGAAATCATCGGTGTGCTTCCGCCACTCTCGTTCCCCAAAATCAGCGAGCTGTTCCCAATGGTCATTGCGACGACGTCGGCGCCGCAGATCTGGAAGCCGATCGGAGCCACGTCAGAGGAGCTCGCTGGAACCGGCTTCAGCTTTGCGTGCCTCGCGCGACTGAAGCCAGGCGTCTCCATATCGCAGGCGGTGTCCGCGCTGAATATTCTGCAAGCGTCGTTGTCGCAACCTGCGCCAGGACTGAAGGCATCGGCGAGCATTGTGCCTCTGGTCGACCAAGTCGCGGGGCGAGTGCGCAGCGGCCTGATCTTGATGTGGGCCGCCGTCGGCTCGGTGTTGTTGATCGGATGCGTCAACGTGGCGAACCTCCTGCTCGCGCGAACGTTGAGCCGGCGACGCGAGATGGCGATCCGAACGGCGATTGGGGCCAGCCGTGGGCGACTCGTCCGACAACTGCTGGTGGAGAGCGTCCTCATCTCTGTCATGGGCGGCATGGTGGGCATCGTCGCCGCCTATTGGGTGCTCCATGCGATTGTCGCTGTCGCACCGGCGGACTTACCTCGAGTGAACGAGATCCAGATGGATCCACTCGTACTCATGTTCACGGTCTGCATGTCGTTGCTCGCCGGCGTGCTCGTGGGAGTGCCGCCGGCCTGGCGTTTCGCAGTCCTGCGCCCCATTGACGCGCTCAAGTCCGGCGCGACGTCTGTGACGTCGACCGGCAATGCCGGTCGGGTTCGTGCGCTCTTCGTCGCCTGCGAAGTTGCTGTCAGCGCCGTATGCCTCGTTGCGGGTGGACTCCTGGTCCACAGTTTCTGGAACCTGTTGCGCGTCGATAGCGGATTCGCCGCCACTCGCGTGTTGACAATCGACGTGAGTCTGCCCATTCAGCGGTACGTCACACCGGTCTCTCGATCGACGTTTATACGAACAACGCTCGAGCGCATGCGGGCTTTACCCGGCGTCACTGAAGCGGGCGTGTCAAACAAGTTACCGCTCACCGGCGAGGGTGGGAATGCGGCGTTGTGGCCAGAGGGCTCGGCGGCCACCGGCGTCGTCGTCGATGTTCGGCCCGTCAGCCCAAACTACTTCCGCACCATGGGCATTCCCTGGCGCGACGGTCGGCTATTGGCCGAGACTGACCGCGACAGGAGCGTCGCCGTCGTCTCAACGATCGCGGCGGAGAGGCTCTGGCCCGGTGAGGATCCGATTGGCAAGCAGTTTCACATCGGCGCTCGGACGTCACCGCCAATCCAGGTGGTTGGCAGCGTCGGCGATGTCCGCGGCGTCAGCCTCGATCGATCTCCCTCGCCGACGGTGTATGTGCCGTACTGGCAGAGCGCCATTCCGCCAGGTGTCAACAGCATGGACCTTGTCCTCGTCGTGCGGGCGACTGCGGATCCTGGGACGCTGCCGTCATCGCTGCGAGAATTGATTCGAACGCTTGATCCTGAATTGGCGTTGACAGCGGTTCGGACGATGGACGATGTGGTGACCGACTCCTTGGGGCAACGCCGGTTTCAGATGACGTTGGTGCTGCTCTTCGCCACCGCAGGGATACTCTTGGCGAGTCTCGGCATCTACGGTGTCGTTTCGTACTCTGTGGCGCAACGGACAAGCGAAATGGGCATTCGTCTCGCGCTGGGCGCGCGACCTACCGACATCCGGCGCCTCGTTATTACGCAGGGGTTCGCGCCAGTGCTGACCGGGCTCGTCGTAGGTGTGCTTGCGTCCATCGGGACCGGTCGCTTACTCGGTACGCTGTTGTTCGGTGTCGCCCCGACGGATCCACTCACCTTAGCCGTCGTCGTGGTCCTGTTCGTCATAGTCGCCCTGGCGGCGATGTATGTCCCGACTCAGCGCGCCGTACGGATCGATCCGCTGCGCATCCTTCGGCAAGACTAATGGAGGAGCGGCGGTCGAAGAGCGGTCCTCACGACTGTCAACTGACATTGACGGCTTGAACTGCGCTCATCATTCGACAGTTTTCTACTCCGCCTTGCAAGGTGCCACTACCACGCCGATCTCCTCAGACTCACAAGGACCGTTCACTGACCTGCATCAGTGCTTTTGGATCCAGTTCGCGATCAAATCGAGCACGATGGGCGAGAACTGCATCTCGGCGCATGGTTTTCCAGGCTCAGATGGCTGCGTGCAAACCCACATCCAGTGGTCGATGTTTGGAATCGTGGCCACCATGAAGTCGGCGTTCGCCGCTTCACCGAGGTATCTCACGAGTGGCCCGAGATTCGTCGCGGCGTCAAGCTCCCGATCGCGAGCGCCGTGGATCGCCAGGAACGGTTTCGTCAAACCACGCAATGCTTCCCCGGGATCAGTCAGGGCCTGTGACCGGCGCAGCGGTGCCGATTTCACCCACTGCGTCACGATTCCCGCCATAGCGCCCTCGACGGACGCGCGCTCCTGGTCGTTCAAGTTCGCGATCGCCGCAGTGAACGCCACTCGCAGCCGGCTTTCCAGTTCGGACCCGCTCAACGTGGGTGAACTCTGCGCCAGAGTGGTCCAGGTGGCGGTGGCAGCCGCGCGAAGTCCTGCTGGCAACCGCTCGAAGTTGACGCGAGCGTCGGTCATCAGACCCGCCAGAGTAATGACGAATGCCACGTCATTCGAACGAACCGCAGCGATCGGCGCCGTGAGGCCAGCGAAGCTGTGTCCAATGATCCCGATCCGCTTCGGGTTGACTTCCGGTCGCGTCTTGAGGAAGGCCGCACCAGCGACCAGATCTCCAGCAAGTTGCTGTACCGACGACAACTGCTTGTGGCCCGACGACCCGCCGGCGCCCCTGTCGTCGACCCGCAGCACCACGATGCCGTTTCGGCTCAGGACATCGGCGATGGCCAGGAACGACTTGAGCGCTGGCGCGCTCGGAAGCGTGTAGTCGCGATCGAAAGGCTCGGAACCGACCCCCTGACTGAGTAACACGGCTGGCGCATCGCGCGTCCCCCGCGGGACCGTCAGGGTACCCGCAAGCTGCACGTTGTCGACAGCATTGTGGAACGCGACATCAACGGCCGTGTACGGTGGCGGCCCAACCATGTAGCGCGCACGTGGCGAGTTCCCGATCGGCGCCTGAGGCATTGCTAGGACCTCGATTGACACACCGGCGGCGAGGGCAACGTACAGAGCAACGTGTCGATTCACGCGTTCGCCTCGGCGAACGGCGTGCAGCAAGCTACTCACGATTTTGGCTTTCCATCTACAGCGACTATGCGATTCGGCACAATCTTGATATGCGATTTGCGCTTCCAGCGTCCCGCAGACTTGGTCCACGTGTCACGAACAGTCGCCGTTGTTTCGACCTCGTGGCTCGAGCCCCTGGCGCCAAAACGGCCATCGCGATCGTCGAGCACTGCAACTCCCCGAACGACCGCAACAACCTCGAGCGTCTCAGCGGCGAGAACCAACTGCTCGATGTCCGTTCTTAACGACTTGAGCCGCGTTCCGAGACCTTCAGCGGCATACCGACGCATGTCCGACCACGTTCGCGGTGTCTGCCCGTAGTCGGCATACACACAGTCAGGCGTGTCGAGCCATTGACGGATCGCCTCGATGTCTGCGAGCGACTTCGCGTTGACCTGGAGCGCATCCGCACGGCGATAATTCTCCTCGATCGCGGCCCTCACGGCGCGCAGATCATCAGGACCGGCGGCGGCATCAGTCGGCATGGCAGTGATTGCGCAGACGACCACCGCGGCGGATAGGGAGGAGGCCCGGCTGCACGGATGAGTCCTGCCAAGCAGATTCGCTATGTATGTAAACAATATAGTAGTCCGATATTGTACCGCATAATACGTAGTCCTCACTGCACGAGTCAACCGGAATCGGCCGCGGACAGGATGCGCATCGTAACCGCGAGGAGGCGAGTGATGATGTCCCAAGCATTAGCGAATTCGGCCGTCGTGCGTCAGCTCGAAGAGCTCGAAGCGCACATCAAGTCTGCGTTGGAAGGCCACGATTGCGCCGGATGGGGTGCCTTCCTTGCGGATGATTGGACCGTGACGCACGTCAATGCGCAGATCATGACGAAGACACAGGCGCTCGAAATGTGTCGAAGCGGTCCCGGAATCACGTACAAAGTGGATCAGGTGGCCGTCCGGTCGTACGGCGACATGGCGGTCGTGACCGGCCGGACTGTCGCGACTCCTGTCGACGGATCGATGACCACTGTCAGGCTTCGATTCACCGACGTGTGCGTGCGGCGCGGCGATCGCTGGATCATCGTTGCGTCACACGCGACCCGGATACCCGATTAGACCTCCAGGCTACTCCTGGCGGAGCGCCGTGCTCCCGTCAAGTCGAATGGCGCGACGCGCCGGCAGGTAACAGGCAACGAACGCTACGACGAAAAGCAGCACTCCGACGCTCGTGAACGTGAGCGGATCGATCGGCCGCACACCGTAGAGCAGGCTGGTGAGCAGACGCGTCAGAAACATGGCGGCGACCGTGCCGGCGAGGACGCCGATGAGCGCGACGATAATCCCCTGTCGCAGCACGAGCCGCATCACCTGCCAAGATCCGGCGCCGAGCGCCATGCGGATCCGGATCTCTTCGGCTCGGTGCGCCACTGAATAGGAGATGACGCCATAGATGCCAGCAGCGGCGAGGATGAGGGCGAGTACCGCCAAGGCAGTCAATAGGCCCGCGTTGAATCGCTCGGCCCCTACCGACGTACGAAGTACCTGCTCCATCAGGTCGATCTGCGGGATCGGCTGGTCGGGATTCATCGCCGCGATTTCGCTCCTCACTGGCTTGGCCAGCGCCGCGGCCTGCCGGGCCCTGATGACGAGCGCACTCTGAATGGAGTAGGTGCCCACTTGCAGGTACGACGCATAGAACTCAGGTGAGAGTTCGTCGCGGAGGCCGCGATCCCGCACCGCGCCAACGACGCCCACGATCGTGGCGAACGGGTTGTTCACCTCAGATCCTTGCCACCGAAGACGCTTGCCAATGGGATCGGTATTTCGGAAGTAGCGCGCCGCGAGCGTCTCGTCGATGAGGACGACGCGTGGGTGACTCTCGGTATCGCTGGGGCTCAGGAATCGGCCGGCCTTGAGCGGGATGTGCAGGACGCGGAAGTAGTCGGGGCTGACGATGCGTCCAATGGCGGTAGCATTCGCGGACGGATCCTGTTCGAAGATGATTCCCTGCGGAGAGAGCATGGTGGACGTGGGCAGACCGTCCACCATCGCCGCCGATTCGACGCCTGGCAAATTCTGAAGCCGCCGTAACATGACAGCAATGGCGCGGGCGCGCTCAGTTGCCTGCAACGGCGTGAAGTTCGGCGGACGATCCGGCGCTGGTACGCGCACTGTCAGCACGTCCGCCGAGTCGAAGCCCGGCTCGGTTTGCACGAGCACGCGGAAGCTCCTGATGAGGAGCCCGGCCCCTACAAGTAGGGCGACGGCCAGTCCCAGCTCTAAAATGACGAGCATGTTGCGGAGGCGGCGCCCGCGTGCATCGCCCGTCAGGCCCCGACCGGCCGACTTCAAAACGTCATACGTAGCGCGCGTCCGCTTGTGGGAGATCAGCTGCACTGCGGGCGCGACAGCTGTCACGATGCCGCTAACGATCGCCGCGCCGAGCGCGAACAGTACGACGCGAAGGTCGATGCTTAATCGATCGAGGCGCGGCACGGCCACGTTCTCTGGCAGAAACGTGATGACGAGATCTTGTGCCCACGAGGCCACGAGCAGACTCGCCGCACCGCCGAGGAGTGCGAGAAACAACATCTCGGTCACGAGCTGGCGGATGAGGCGCAAACGACTCGCGCCGAGAGCTGTCCGTATCGCGAAGTCGCGTTGCTGCGCAGCCACACGGGCGAGTTGGAGGTTCGCAACGTTCGCACAGGCGATGAGCAAGACGAAGCTCACCGCGCCCATCAGCAGCATCAGCAACTCGCGAGAATGCTGCAGTCGATCGCTGCGGAACTCGGAGAGCGGAGTAACCGCGACACCACGCCCAGCGTTCGTGGCAGGATACTCTCGGGAAAGGTTTGCATTGATGACGTTCATCTCGGTTTGAGCCTGTTCGAGTGTCACATCCGACTTCAGCCGTCCCCACACACGATAGTTGGTCGTGTCGCGCCTGCGCAGGCCTTGGAGACCAAATTGCGTGGCGAACGGAACCCAGAGTTGATCTTCGTTCGACCGATTGGTCACCTCGCGATTCAGATAGAAGTCCGGTGCCATCACGCCGATGACCGTGTAGGGCATGCCGTTCAACACGATGGTTCGGCCGACAATCGCGCGTTCGCGCTTGTAGCGCGTCGCCCAGAGCCGATCGCTGATAATCGCGACACGCTCGGACGCCGGTCGATCGTCCGCTGCGTCGAAAGTCCGACCGAGCTGCGGGGCCGCGCCGAGCACTTCGAAGATGCCGGACGTCACGGGCACGCCAATCACCTGCTGTGGCCCTTCGGGACCAGTCAGGTCATAGCCGCTCCAGTCGACCTTCGCCGATAGATACTCAAAGGAGCGCGCATCGCGTCGCCAGTCCAGGAAGTTCGCCGGCGCGACGCCGCCAGGCACGCCCTTCAGGTTCACCGTCTGGACAAGTACGAGCCGCTTGGCATCTTTGTACGGAAACCGCATCAACAGCGCGGCGTCGATCACGCTGAAGATGAGCGTGTTCGCACCAATGCCGAGCGCCAAGACGAACACGACGATCGCAACGTATGACGGATCCGTGCGCAGCATCCGAAAGCAATTGCGCAGGTCCTGTCTGAAGGCATCCATGTGGGACTCCGGCTCGCCCTGTTTATGCGCTAAGCATGGCCGGCGTTCATCGCGGCAGACCGATCCCCTCAAGGAACGCGACGATGGCATCATCCGCAGCCTTCGGCTGATCGTCGAACACCAGAACGCACGCATTCGGGACGGTTGCGAGCTGAATCCTTGCATTCCCCGAGAAAGCATTCCAGGCGTCCACGAAGCTCGTGCGGAGCGAGGCGTTCGCTGGATCTGCGAGGATCGCCGAAGTGAACGCCGGTCGCAGCGCGAGCAGCGGCACGTCGATTCGTGCGATGTCGGCGCTGTCATCGGTTGCGTTGAGCTCGACGAGATATCGAATCTTCACCGGCAGAGGGGTCGCTTCGATCTGCCGACGCACGTGCTCGCCTCGATGCGGATCGGTCGCGAACATCGGCGCGGGGTAGTTGTTACTCTCCCAGGTCTCAGGGGTCACGTACTTGAACCACTTCGGTCCCCAGAATTCGTCCTGATATCGGACGCGTTCGGCGGGCAACGCCGGCGTCCGCCCCGAAGGGTCGCGGGGCGAGGGCATCGGCCGGACCGGCATCGCCGCGATCTCGATCACGCCTCCAACGGCGTCCGGATGGTCGGCTGCGATCGCTGTCGCCGCGAGCGATCCCGGAAATCCGTGCGAAACGAGGATTGGGTGATCGAGTCGTTCGCGATGGATCAGGTCCAGGATGTCGCGTTCCAATCGCTTACTCCAAGGACGATCGCCATAGCTTGCGGTTCGGGGCGGCATTCGTCGCGCTCGAGTGCCGTTCAACCCCGGCGGAGTGACGATGAGAAACCGGTACTCCCCCTTGTGCCGGGCAATGAACGGGTCGAACGCTGCCGGCCCTGAGAAGACGCCCGGGACCAGAATGATCGTTTTGCCGGTCGATGCTCCCCGCCGCGTGATCGACGGAGGATCGCCGTCCGTTAGATGCCGGTAGCCTGCGGGCAACACCAGATTGTCACGGGTGACGTCGATCTCCCGGAGCCCCCGGGCAGGCCGCGGCGCCGCGAGATCGAGGGCCACGGAGCGCGCGTTTGGGATCTCGTCGGTCCATTCCCGATCCGTTCCAATGGACGCAATGAGGTTGATCCGGGTGCCGCTGGTGATGTCGGCACGGTTGACGCCCACAATGAAGGCATCGGCGTCGACGCGCAACTGGAGCGTGTCATGCGAGACGCTCGTCAAGTTCCCTGCGATTGCGCCGTCCGCATCCGCGACGCCGATCGTTCCGCGGTACGTACCGCCGTCACGGGTTGCTTGCGCAGTGAGGAGACGCGTGAATTTGAACTCCTTGTTCCCGCCCCACCACGGCGCTTTGCCCGCGCCGTCGCGGTCTGTGTCGATGGCGATCTGCAGCCCAAAGGCGGATGGATCGGGCGTGCCATACATCGCGACTCGGAACCAGAGCATGTCGGCGGCGGGATCGTACCGAAAGGCGAGCTGCGCGGCGTCCGGGGCGAGACCGCCGCGCGTATCTCCCTTGGGGTCGACCGTCAGCACGGTCCAAATGTCGGGATTCCCAATTGCGAACATTGTCCCGTCACCGGACGGGGCAACAATAAGAGCGCCGAACAGTGCAACGAGCATCCGTTCTTTCATCTTCATGCTTTATTCAACCGAATATGAGGACAACGGTTTTCGAACCGCAGCGATTTAGCACATCTATAACGTGGTGTCGATGCGCCATTTCCCTCAGGGTTGACTCGGTTCTCGATAATATAGAACATCTATATTGAGAATAAATATACACGCAACCTTCAGAGGTTCAATGCCGTCTAAGCCCGGACATGACGTCTATTGCCGTTGCCGGCTGCTTGGCCATCACGACCCTCGCGTCGGTGCGAACAGGCGAACCGAGGATCGCGGAAGCTGTGCAACGCCTGGTGCGACAATCGCCGACTGCGGCAATGCTCGCCGACCGCATCGAACACTCCGACCTGATTGTGTATGTGGAACCCGGTCGCTGCCCCTCGCCGCGGGCGCGCTCGTGTTTCACGGTCCTGCCGGTCCCTCCAGGGCGGAGGTATGCGCGCATCACCGTCCCCTTCGACGTCCCCCCGTTTCGCCTCGCGTCGTTGATTGGCCACGAGTTACAGCATGCCGTGGAAGTCGCTGATGCTCCGTCTGTCGTCGATCCGCAGACCCTCGCGCAGTGGTTCGGCCGCATCGGGCATCGCCTAGACGCTGTGACGTTCGAGACGCCGGCGGCGGCGATGGTCGAGCACGCGATCATCCGTGAGCTCTTTGCCGCGGGACGATTCACGTGCGGGACAGTCCCGTCTGTATAGACTTTCTATATAGATTCCATTTACAATGGTTGATCGCATGGCCAAACAAACGGATCTGATGAAGGGCACGCTCCAGATGCTCGTGCTGAAGACGCTCGCCTTGGAGCCTCGGCACGGAGTCGGCATTGCGGAACGCATCGCCCAGATTACCAACGGGACATTCGATGTGAAGGCGGGCTCACTGTTCCCGGCATTGCATCGCTTGGAGCAGGCGGGATTCATTCGCGGTGAGTGGACGACCACCGCTGACGGCTACCGGGCCAAGTACTACACGTTAACGCCGGCTGGCCAGCGCCAGTTGACGGTCGACAAACGGAACTGGGCGCGCGTGGCGACTGCGATTCGGCAAGTGCTCGAATTCGAGTAACTCACTTACAGCGGGTGGGGAAACTCTCGTGCCAGCCTGCTCCGATCGCGCACGATGTGCGCTCGCGCGCGTTTTCGAACTTGCCAGGCGCGGAGTATGAGAGTGCCGACTCAACAAATCCTCGAGGTCGACTGACCGCCGGCTCGCCGCCATGGGTTGGATCCGTCGTTTCCGGAACACGCTGTTCGATGGGGGTCTGAATCACGAATTCCAGGCCGAGGCGCGGGCGTACTTCGACGAACTCGTGCGCGAGGACATTCGCACGGGCGCCACGCGAGAGCGCGCCGAACGCGACGCGCGAGACCGCATGGGTAATCTGACGCTCGCCCTGGATCAGACGCGCGACGTCGATACGCTGCAATGGCTCGACGATCTCATCCGAGACGTCCGCCTCGGGATGCGGCAGCTTCGTCGAACGCCTGGATTCGCCCTCGTCGCCATCCTCACCCTCGCGCTGGGCATCGGCGCGAACACCGCAATTTTCACCTTGCTGCACGGTCTGATGTTTCGCGACCTCAGCGTGAAACGACCTGACCAGCTCGTACAGCTCTCGATCGTCATGCGGAATGGGGC
>JBKPDW010000058.1:0-8745 GCA_046728115.1 Acidobacteriota bacterium
AACGGTACGGCTGCCACCGCCGGCCGAGGGTCAACATCTTTTTCGCTGTCGGAGGCTTTCTGAGCCGATAGGCGCGCTGAATCGCCTTGACGATGCCGAGATCGCCGACCGGAAGCACGTCGGGGCGATGGAGGCGGAACATCAGGAACATCTCGGCCGTCCAGCGTCCGAATCCCTTGACCGCCGTCAGTCGCTCGATTACCTCTTCGTCAGGTAAAGAGTCGAGCGCTTCGAGTTGCAGGCTGCCGTTGACGATCCGCGTCGAGAGATCGCGAAGGTACCCGATTTTCTGCGTGCTGAGGCCGACACCTCGCAGCGCCGCGTCGGTTTGCGCGACGATCGCTTCTGCGCCTGGAATCGCGCCACCGGGAAATAACGCCACAAAACGAGCAAAGATCGTGGCGGTGGCCTTCGTCGACAACTGCTGGCTGACGATGGCGCCGACGAGCGCCGTGAGGTGATCCTTGCGCTGCCGCTCGGCCATCAAGCACGGCCCGATGCGCTTGATGGCGCCCGCGAGAACCGGGTCGCGTCGCATCAGCAGACGGCGAGCCTTTTGATAATCGGCCGTCGTCATCGGATCGACATCGTGAGCGTCACGTGCGCCTTGATTTCAATCAGCCCCGGCTCGATCCCGGTCGCCTCCACGGCCTTCGCGGACATCGTGCGCACGATCGGACCGCCGCTGTCGCGATTGTCCTCGATACGAAGCACGCGATCGATTGCGACTCCGCCGCCGGCCGCAGCCGATTCCGCCCGGCCCCGTGCATCCGCAACCGCCATCCGGATCGCCTCGCGCTCCGCCGCCGCCCGATCGCTCAAGTCGAAGCGGACTCCTCCGACCGAGGTGGCTCCGCCGCGCACGACTGCGTCAATCAAGTCGCCGACCTTCGTCACATCGTCGACACGCACCTCGAGGGAATTTCGAGCGACGAAGTCGCGTGGAACGCGACTGTTCTGGACGATCTCGTAATCCTGGTCGATGTGATAGCCGAGCGTCCGGACCGCATCTTTGCCGAGACGCGCCTGGGCGAGACGCTCTCGAACGCCGGCCATGGCCTCGGCGTTCTGCCGCTGCGCATCTTTCGGATTCTTCGCGCGCGATTCCACCGCAATGGTGACGAACGCACGATCGGGTGTTCGTTGAACGACAGCCTCCCCGCTCGTCACGATCACAGGGCCTTGAGGCTGCGGCGGCGCTTCCTGCGCCGCGACGGACACCGCGCCAGCAAGCGCAATCGCAAATATCACAGTGCGCATAGCATGTCCATTGTAGATCTGCTGATCGGGTGATTGCGTGATTTGATGATTGGATGATGGTGCTGTCTATGAGTCAATAGAATGATCGATCCAGTCACGACATGACCCAATCACCGGATCACCAGATGCTGCGAGGTGCTATGAGACTCGAACAGTTCGCAATGGAGCGCATGCAATCCACCTACGAGAACCAGGTGGAGTTCAACCTCTCGGAAAGCGGTGTGCACCCGTTGCGGCTGGGCGATCTCGTCGACGATGCAGCCTCACGCGAGGCGCTGCTGGGAGAAGGGCTGCGCTACACGCAATCGAACGGGACAATCGCGCTGAGAGGCCTTATCGCGTCGACGTATCCCGGTGCGACGACCGATCACGTGCAGGTCACCAATGGCGGTTCCGAAGCCAATTACATCGCGATTTGGAATCTCATCGAGCCGGGCGACGAGGTGGTGATGATGGTGCCGAACTACATGCAGACGTGGGGGCTCGCGCGCGCCTTCGGCGCGCTCGTCAGGGAATGGCCGCTGGCCAGGGATACAAGCCGGTCGCGGTGGCAGGTGGACCTCGACGGGCTCGAGCGTCTCGTCACATCGCGCACGAAACTTCTCATCATCTGCAATCCGAACAATCCAACTGGTGCGCGGTTCGACGCTGACGTGCTGGATCGAATTGCCGCGATTGCTTCCGATCGCGGATGCTGGATCCTGGCGGATGAGATCTATCGCGGCGCCGAACTGGATGGACGGGAGACAGCCTCCATCTGGGGCCGATGCGACCGTGTGATCGTCACGAGCGGCCTGTCGAAGGCCTATGGGCTTCCCGGGCTGCGCATCGGATGGATCGTGGGACCGCCTACAGCGATCGCGTCGATGTGGTCGTACCACGACTACACGACGATATCGCCGGGCGCCCTGAGCGATTTTCTGGCCCGGCGGGCGCTCGAACCCGAGCGTCGATCACGAATCCTCGCCCGCACGCGGACGATCCTCAACGAGAACTTTCCCGTTATCGAGAGCTGGCTCCAGGCGCACGGTGATCTTTTCAGCTATGCCCGCCCCTGACGCCGGTGCAATCGTCTACGTGCAATACCACCATGAGATGAATTCGACCGATCTGGTGAACCGATTGCGCACGGAAAAGAGCGTCCTGATCGTGCCTGGCGATCACTTTGGCATGGACGGCTACCTGCGAATCGGTTTCGGAGAGCCCGTGGACTACCTGCGTTGCGGATTGGAAAGACTCAAGGAGCTCATCGCGGAATGCGTCAGGGATGCGCGCGCCACTCGGCAATCGCGGCCGCGAGTGCAGCGGGATCGAAGCCGGTAAGAGTGCGTTCACCAAGGATCGTCACAGGGACGGTACGAAAGCCGCGCGCGATGAGATCGTCGTACGCGCGGTCGTCTTCGTCAACGTTGTACGCCGTAAACGCCACGCCTTCTCGTGAAAGAAACTCTTTCACCTGTTCGCAGGCGTATCACGCGCTGCCAGCGTAGACGATTATCATTCCTCCATTATGGGACCACTCGATGGCATCACCATCCTCGATCTGACCCGCGTCCTGTCGGGACCCTACTGCACGATGCTGCTCGCCGACATGGGCGCGCGGGTCATCAAGATCGAACAGCCGGGTAAGGGCGACGACACGCGCGCATGGGGACCGCCGTTTCTGGAAGGCGAAAGCGCATATTTCTTGAGCATCAACCGGAACAAGGAAAGTGTCACGCTCGATTTCAAGCAGCCGGAGGGCCGTGAGATCCTCGACCGCTTGATCGCGACGAGCGATGCGCTCGTCGAAAATTTCCGGCCGGGAACGCTCGACAAGATAGGCCTCAGCTACGCCACGCTGGCGCCGAAGCATCCGCGACTCGTGTACTGCTCGGTGTCGGGCTTCGGTCAGACCGGACCGCGGGGCCGCGAGCCCGGCTACGACGCGGTGATGCAGGCCGAAGGGGGCCTCATGAGCATCACCGGCGCGGCCGACGGGCCCGCATACCGCCTCGGCGTGGCCATCGCCGACATCGTATCGGGCATCTTCGCGGCCTACGGCACAGCGATGGCGTTGTACGCTCGCGAACGCACCGGCCGCGGACAGGAAGTCGACGTCGCGATGCTCGATTCGGTGACGGCGTTGCTGACGTATCAAGCCGGTAACTATTTCGCCAGCGGGAAAGTGCCTCGTCGGCTCGGCAACCGCCATCCGAGCATCGTGCCCTACGAAACCTTTGGGGCGTCCGACGGCGAGTTCGTGCTGGCCGTGGGCAACGACGATCAGTGGCGTCGCTTCTGCTCTGTCGCCGGTCTTCCCGAGGAAGAACGCTTTGCCACGAACCGGCAGCGCGTCACCCTCTACGATGAACTGCGACCCCTCGTCGCAGATCGGCTGCGCACCGAATCGCGTCGTGTGTGGATCGACCGGCTGACGGCCGCCGGTATTCCGTGCGGCTCAGTGCGAAACCTCCAGGAAGTCTTCGCCGACGCGCAGGTAGCCGCGCGTGACATGACGATGCGTGTGCAGCACTCGACAATCGGACCGCTCGAGGTGCTCGGCGTCCCCGTCAAGCTGTCCGATACGCCCGGCAGCGTTCGCGAGGCGCCGCCCGTGTTGGGTCAGCACACGGAGGCCGTGCTGCAGCGGGATCTCGGACTCGACCGGCAGGTCATTGAACGGCTCCGCACTCGAAAGGTGATTTGATGGAGATCTCGGTCGTCCGCAAACGCGTGAACGAGACCATCGATCGCGCAAAACGCCGCGCGGCCGATCGTCGATCCCGCGTCGACGAGGCGGGGCGCGACTTCGATCAGTTCCTGGAACGGACGGCCGTGCCGCTGTTCCGGCAGATCGCCAACGTTCTGCGCGCCGACCGCTACGCGTTCAACGTGTTCACGCCTTCGGGCAGCGTGCGGCTGATGTCCGAGCGGCACACCGAGGACTACATCGAGATCGTTCTCGACACCGGCGGCGAAGCGCCACAAATCGTCGGACACACCAGCCACCGCCGGGGACGACGCGTCGTCGAGTCCGAGCGAACGATCGGCGGGCCCACTGCGGTCACGGAAGACGATCTGCTGGCGTTTGTGCTGAAGGAGCTGGAGCCGCTCGTTGAAAAGTGAACATTGCTGAGTGCAGATTGCCAATTGCTGAATCCAAATCAGCAAGCAGGTATATGCGATCAGCAATTAGATGTGACCTCGTAGATTCGTACCAGTTCGACCAGCTTATAGCCACGCGTTTGATACGGCGGCACGATGCGTTCGGTTCGCAGATACTGCAACATTCGCTCGTCGCCGTAGTCGGGCGCTCCGATGCCTTCGAGCGACGTCAGCACTCTTTCAAGATCGGGAATCGTCATCGCCTTCGCCGGTATCCGGCGAGTCGCGGGCAGGATGCCGAATCGTCTGGTTCGCTCCTCGCGCGAAACCGTGGCGAACTCGACGAACACTTCGTTGCTGATGAAGTTGTAGTCGGCCTCGGATCGCGTCGCCGGCGCGTCTTCGACTCGAAGGAAATGGATGGCGTCGATCTCACGGAGTTTGTCGATCACGACCTGCGTGAACGTTCCTTCCCCCGACCACTTCGAGGTATCAACTTCCGATGGCATGATGAATGGTCATCAATCCGCCGAGCACCTGATGGACTTTCACGCTTGTGAACCCGCGTGCTTCAATCAGCCGCGCGACGGCCTCCGCACCCGGGTACTGTCGAATCGAAGCAGGAATGTACCGGTACGTATCGGGATCGCGATGCAGAACCCAGCCGAGCGCACCGCCGACAATCGTCAGATATGCCAGATACGCGGCGCGGACCACTGGATTCGACGGGTTGTTGAAGTCCAGCGATAGCAGCTGGCCCCCAGCCCCCAGCACTCGCTTGATCTCGTCGATGGCCTGCGTCAGATCCGGCACGTTCCGCAGTCCATACCCTGTCGTAACGATATCAAACGATCGGCTCGGGAACGGGAGTGCGAGCATGTCCCCCACGAGGAACCGGGCAACAGGGGCCTCAGGCGCAGATCGAGCGGAAACGGCTGGAGAGGCGGACACCGCCTTCGCCCGCGCCAGTTCGATCATTCGAAGCGTGATGTCGAGACCGACCACTCGCGCGCCGCGGTCTGCAGCGGAAAAAGCGATGTCACCAGTGCCAGTCGCCAGATCGAGCGCGCGCTGCCCCGGCTCGATCGAGGCGAGATCGATCAGGCGGCGCTTCCAGCGGCGATCCTGGCCGTAGGACAAGACGACGGTAATCAGGTCGTAACGGTCGGCAATCGTGGCAAACAGGGATCGAACGTATTGACGCTTACCCTCCGCGGAGGCGATGCGATCGGCGACAGCCAAGGGCGGTTGATGAGCGGGGACGCGACCTATGAGAGCCTCAGAATCGTCCCGAGCGAAAGTTGACGGACGACTACGGTAGTATGCCGTATGCTCCCTTCGAGCACCGTCGAGAACTACCTCAAGGCGATCTACCTTGGCCAGACAGCGCTGACCAACGACGAGCGGCTGGTATCGATGGGGCGGGTCGCATCAGCCCTCGGTGTCACGCCGGGGACAGCTACGACAATGGTCAAGGCGCTGAGCGAGTCGGGGCTGGCCGAGTACGAACCGTACAGCGGCGTGCGGCTGACGCCCGCGGGCGAACGGCTCGCGGGCCTCGTCATTCGACGCCACCGGCTCGTCGAGGCGTTCCTCGTCCAGGTCATGGGCATGAGCTGGGCCGAGGTTCACGAGGAGGCGGAACAACTCGAGCACGTCGTATCGGAGCGTTTGATCGATCGCATCGACGCCATGCTCGGGCAGCCGACGCACGATCCGCACGGCGATCCCATCCCGGACGCGGAAGGCGCGATTACGCCGCGCCATCTGGACAACCTGCTCACCTGCCCGATCGGAACGCCATTGAGAGTGACGCGGATTGCCGATCAGGATCCGGCGTTTCTCCGTTTCATCGAAGACAACGATCTGAAGCCAGGCCAGCAGGTTCAGGTAGACACGCGTGACACCGTGGCGGACTCCGTTCGACTCAGCAGCCGCGATCGGCACCTCACCATCGGGGCGCGTGCGGCGTCGAAGCTCCTGGTCGAGGTCGACCCGCGGTGAGCGTGCGCCTGGCGATCGCCTGCGTGCTCGTGCTGGTCACCGCGGCAACGGGGCGGTCGCAGGACAGCATCGAGCCGGACCGTCCCGACGTCACGAACGGCACGCACATCGTGGACGTGGGACTGCTGCAGATTGAAATCGGCGGCACCTACACGCACTCCAGCTCGAGCCAGCACGCGTTCGGAACGCCTTTCACGGGCCGCATCGGCGTGACCGAATGGCTCGAAGCGCGGTTCGGCACCGACGGCCTGCTCACACAGTCGGATGGCATCGCGCACGCAAGTGGAATCGGCAACACGCAGGTCGGAGCGAAACTGCGCTTGTGGTCCGACCCCGGCGGTGTTCCGGTTCTGTCCGTGCTGCCGACTGTGAATCTGCCAACCGCGGATTCCGGGAAGGGTCTGGGCTCGGGTTCACCCGACTACCAGGTGGCGGTTCTGACCGGCACCGACGTCCGACGCCACGGTCATGTGGACGTAAACTATGAAATCGGCGAAATCGGCAGCGACGACGGCGGGCCTCACTTCGTTCAGCATCTCGTGTCGGTGTCAGCAAGCGCGGCGGTCTCTGACAATTGGAACCCCTACGCCGAGTGTTTCTGGTTTTCGCGGCAGGACCGCAACGGGGGCCCGTCACCGCAATCGACGCCGGCGCCATCTACGAGCTGGGCGCGCGCTATGCCGTCGACGGCGGAATGCAGGTCGGCGTGAGCCACCAAGCTCCGGGGCTTGCCGTCTTCGGCGGGTTGTCGATCATCGTCGGCAACATCGCGGGCAGCCATGGCGTGCACGCGCGCCAGCGCAACGCTCAACGACGCGCCGCACGAACTGCTACGCGTTCCTCGACCAGCAAATAGAGCGTCGGCAACACGAGCAGCGTCAGCAGCGTCGCTGAAACGAGGCCTCCAATCACAACGACTGCAAGTGGCTTTTGCACCTCGGAACCGATGCTGTGGGACAACGCCATCGGCGTGAGTCCGAGCATCGCCAGGAGCGCTGTCATCAGCACGGTGCGAAGCCGCATGATTGCGCCGGTCATCACCGCGTCGATGGCCGAGCGTCCCTGCGCGCGCAAGTCCGCAAAATAGCTCACCATCACCACCCCGTTCAAAACCGCCTGGCCGAAGAGCGCGATGAAGCCAATCGCGGCGGAGACGCTCAGGTGAATGCCGGTGAGATACAGCGCGACGATCCCGCCTATGGAGGCAAGTGGAATGTTGGCGAGAATGATCGCCGCGTTCCGCAACGAGCCGAACGCATTGAACAGCAGGATGAAGATCAGGAACACGCTGACGGGCACGATGATCAGCAGCCGTTTCATCGCGCGCTGCTGGTTCTCGAACTCCCCGCCGAACGTCGCGTAGTAGCCCGGCGGAAACATCACCTCGCGCGCGACCCTCGACTGCATGTCGTTGACGACGCCACCCATGTCGCGGTTTCTGATGAACACGCCGATCGCGGCCACACGGACGCCCGCCTCGCGGCTGATGTTGAGACTTCCCGCGCGAACCGAGATGTCGGCCACTTCGGTCAACGGCACGCGGATGCCGGTTGGCGTGTCGACCAGCACGTTGCGAATTGCCGCAATGTTCTGCCGATCCTCCGCGCGAAGGCGGACGGCGACGCCGTATCGGCGATCGCCCTCCCAGATGTCGGTGCCGACTTTTCCACCGAGCGCCGTTTCAATCACATCGTCGACGTCCGCGACGTTGAGACCGTACCGCGCGGCGCGCGCGCGATCGACTTCAATCTGCAGCTGCGGCACTTCGCCGGCGCGATCGATGAAGGCCCGCGATACACCCCGTACTCCGGCCACGGCGCGGAGGACGTCGTTGGCCTTCTGCCGCAGCATGCTCGCATCGTCGCCAAAGACCTTGATCACGATCTGTCCGTCGATCTGCGAGATGCTCTCGAGCACGTTGTCGCGGATCGGCTGCGAAATCGCCGGTTCAAGCCCCGGGATCCGGTTGATGGCGTCCTCCATCTGTGCGGCAAGCTGCTCGCGCGTGATCGGACGCTCCCATTGAGACGGCGGCTTCAGATCCACGAAGAGCTCGGCCATGTTGATCGGCTTCGGATCGGTCCCGTCTTCCGGCCGGCCGGCCTGAGAGATGACCTGGGTCACCTCCGGGAAGTGTCGAATCACATCGCGCACCTGTCTCACGACACGCGAGGCCTCCGAAACAGAGATGCTGGCGGGAAGCGTCAGGTTGACCCACAACGTGCCCTCGTTCAACTCCGGCAGGAACTCGGTTCCAAGCCGCGGCGCGAGCAGGATCGCGATCGCCAGCGCGGCGGCGGTGCCGCCCATGACGAGCGCCGGACGGCGCAAAGAATGCTCCAGCGTCCGTCGGTAGAGACCTGTGAGAAACGAAACGAGCGGATTGTGCTCGTG
>JBKPDW010000059.1:0-10874 GCA_046728115.1 Acidobacteriota bacterium
AGGACGACACCTTGCCGCGCTCGCTTCGCGCCGTCCTCGATCAACTCGACCTCGAAATCCAGAAACTCCACGAGGAGGCCGCCATTGCCGCCTGAAAAACTTGCTTCAACCCGTAAGATCTCACGCTTAGAAAGTGTTTAGTGCCGCCAGGTAGGCGCGTGGGTTCGGTATCCGGCAAAGGTTCGAACCCGCGACCTCCGGTTTAGAAGTCGCTCCCGTCAGACGTCCGCGCCAACTCTCAGAGGAGAATCGCACGTCTCGCGACTGAATTCGACAGCGAAGCCTGTGCCGAGGGTCCACGGTTCATGGCGAGGGTACCAAAAGATCCAGGGCCGTCGGTTCCCGTCTTGCGCGAGCCCGAAAGCCCTCCTGTACGCGATCACCAGTTCCAACGAGAGTGAGACGCGCCGAGGTCGAGGCGCGCGTGGGGGGCCACTTTCGCATCTGGCATGTCGAGTCGGGAGCCGACGTCGGCGGGTTCGAGTGCGAGATCGTCGAGCTCGTGCCGGACGAACGCATCGTCTTTCGGTGGGGATTCGTCGGGCCCGAGAGAACCGCGGGACGAGTATTTGACTCGGTCTTGACCATTACCCTGCAAGCGGCGCCGGGAGGAGGGACGAAGCTCACGCTGATTCACGAACGGCTGGAAGATCTCGCTGCTGCGATGCCGCACATCGCCGACAACGTGCAGGTTGGCTGGGAACTCGTCCTGGAGAAGCTCGCCGTCACGCTTGGGACGACGTAACGCGATCCGAATGCACGCGCCGGAGCGTCTGAACACTGGAGGATTCTGGGATGCGGAAGGTGATCATTTTCGAATGGATGAGTCTCGATGGCGTTGTGCAGGCGCCAGCGTATGCCGACGAGGATACCAGTGGCGGTTTCAAACATGGCGGCTGGCACTCGCGTTACTTCGAAGAGCGCTCGATGAAGTGGGTCGTCGAGAACGTGAACCGGGCCGGAGGCTTCCTATTCGGGCGCCGCACGTACGAGGTATTCGCAGCGCACTGGCCCAACGCGTCGCCGGAAGAACAAGCGCTCGCCCAACCGTTGAACACCCTCCCAAAGTACGTCGCGTCGAGAACGCTGCGGGAGCCACTCGCCTGGCAGAACTCGAGGCTGCTCGCGGGCGATCTCGCCGAGTCCGTGGCCGCGTTGAAAAGCGAGGCGGGCAACGATCTGCTTGTGATTGGCAGCACCGAGCTCGCCGCTGCCCTTCTCGAGCACGATCTCGTCGACGAGATTCGGCTGATGATCGATCCCGTCATGCTCGGCGGCGGCAAGCGCTTCTTTCGCGACGACAGGGTGTGTCGGCGACTCGCTCTCGCGACGAGCGAGATGACTTCGACCGGCGCGATCCTGGCAACGTACACCCGATCAGTCGCGGAGGGTGCGGAGCGACCACAGCGGCTCCCGCGCCCTCCTGCCCGCACGTAACGTCACGATCGCGTCGGTGTCATGGACGTTGTCGGCCCAGACCACTGCGTCTTACAAGCGGCCCTCGCGTTGCAGCCGCTGCTGGATCTGAACCAGTCGATCTTCACCGGCGCGCAAGCTGGCCGGACTCGTGTGGACCGAGTAGGTTCCCTGGACGAGCTCGTGAGGGTGCGGCACCGCCGACCCAATCACGAATTCAGCGTCCGCCTCTGCCGAGAGATTGATCGGCGCAATCGTTGCCGATCACTGTAAAGAAGATGGTCGGACAGGAGTCCTCCAGGCCCACACACTAGTTCGTCGCTCATCGCGATCGCGGGAACAAGGAGGATCGAGATCCAAGAGGTTATCTGAATGACCGCTGAGCGAATGAGGCGCGGCTGGAGGAGTACTGACGCATGCGGAGCAACACGCGGTAAGTGAGCGCCTCGATTGTGATAGGACTGTGATACATCAGGCTCGCAACCTTCGAAGAACATCGCGGTTTACGGTGGAACACCGAGTGATCGTTTTGGAAGGTTAAGTCCCTGATCGCGTGTGCGTTGAGGCGCTTCGGAGTGGCTCCGTGTCGCTCGCCCGCTTCGCTTTCCAAGCGTGCGCATTCAGCGTTCGCACATCTGTCCCCGTCAATGCCTCCGAGCCGCAGCGCTTGGGCGGGAGCCACGGTCGCGGCCCAACTCAGAAGGGGCGCTCGGTACGGAACGCAACGGTTCAGGAGACCGCTGCACAATTGGATCTCCAACAACCAGGGGTTCGATCAATGAAGTGGGTCGGCGGTTTTCAGTCGTTTGAAATCAACGACTTGGAGTTGGTGGACCAGACCGGCGCCAGTTGGAACCGGATCGCCGACTGGCTCACGCATGTCGAAGGACTCCAGCAAGCCGCATGAACGAGGTCAAGAGATACGGCCCTCGCGCCTCGTCGGCATCCGCGGATCCCTGAAGGCCATGAACAGCTAACCATCCCGAGCAGCAAGGCTACGTGTCGCCGCAGCCCGCAGGCGTACGGCGACAGGCGAAGCCGGAGCTACTCGTGAGAATCGTCGGAGTCTCGCAGAATGCGGATGGTGCCCTCGAAGCATGGGCCGGCCGGCTTGCCGGCACAGCCGCTAATTACGGTGTACTCCACGTGAACTCGCGCGCCGGTCTGCCAGCCGTCCAGAATGACCCCATCGAGCAAGGCTTTGCGCGTCGCGTTGTTCTGGCCGCCTTGGATGAGCGCGGTAAAGGAGTGATCACCGGCCCGAACCTCATAAAGCGCGTCGAGCGCCACGATCTGGGCCGTGACCGTGCCCGTGGTGCTCACCCTTCGGTCGAGAACCTCCCCGACAAAGTTCCCAGCGACATCACCGCCGACGATGCCGGCCATCAGAAACCGGCTTGCCGCGGCTTCGGCGGGGATTGGAGGAACGACCGCGGTGACCCATTTCGTGAAAGTGACGATGGTGTCGTGCTTGTGGTGACCGTTCGGTGCGCCGCTGGCAAGCGCGGACGGCATGTTTAGGAGGAGCACGGACGCGATCATGACGGATGCGATCAGACGGGGATGGGTTTTCATGTGAAACTCCTCCAATTGGCTGCTGGTTTACGCCGACCCGATCATTTTTCGTCGTCGGTAACGCGCAGTCATTAGGAAAGGACTAAGATGCCCTTAGTTCTACGGCCAGATCGGAGGTCACTCTGGGCGTCAGATTCGGTGCATTCACTCTCGATGCCCCGGCGCGTCAGCTGCTGAACGGAAGCCGCCCAATCCACCTTTCGCCGAAAGCGTTCGATCTTCTCGCACTGCTTGTCCAGCGGCGGCCGGCGGCAATGTCCAAGCTCGACATCCACCGACAACTCTGGCCTGACACCTTCGTGACGGACGGCAGCCTCGCCGTGCTGGTCGCCGAAATCCGCGCCGCCCTTGGCGACAACGTGCGGCAGCCGGTGTTCCTGCGAACCCTCCATCGATTCGGTTATGCGTTTGTAGGGCCGGGAGTAGAGACAGTTACTCGCGCCGACTCAACGCTCCGCGCGGCGCAGTGCTGGTTGGCCTCGGACAACGAACGCGCGCCGCTGGAGGCGGGCGACAACGTGGTCGGGCGCGATCCCCTGGCGAATATCCGGGTGGGCCTCGACCCCGCAGCGGATCTCCGCATCGACGCAGCCGGGATCTCGAGGCGTCACGCCCTAGTCGTTGTCGCGGACGAGGCGGTAACGCTCCACGACCTCTCCAGCAAGAACGGAACGTTCGCCAACGAGGTGCGCGTGACGACGCCGGTGCTGCTCCATGATGGCGCCGAGATCCGTCTCGGATCGGTGTCCCTTCAGTTCCGTCGGGTCAACGATGTTTCTGCGACGAAGACGCAGGACGTCGCTCACGAGCAAACGTCGACAGTTGAAGGAAAGCGCACGCCGTAGATGACCTTGTCGAAAGGCACACGGCTCGGGCCCTATCAAGTTGAACGGCTGCTGGGCACCGGCGGCATGGGCGAGGTGTATCGCGCCCGTGACACGGCGCTGAATCGAGACGTCGCCATCAAAGTCCTGCTGCCCGCCGTCACCGCCGATCCCGAGCGCCTCTCCCGCTTCAGCCGCGAAGCGCAAGTTCTGGCGTCACTCAATCATCCACACATCGCGCAGATCTATGGCCTCGAAGATGCCGGCGGTGTACCGGCTTTGGTTCTGGAGTTGGTCGACGGGCCGACGCTCGCCGACCGGATCGCGCACGGAGCCATCCCCATCAGCGAGGCGTTGCCGATTGCCGCGCAGATCGCCGAAGCCCTTGAAGCTGCGCACGAACAAGGGATCATCCACCGGGACCTGAAGCCCGCCAACATCAAGGTCCGCGAGGACGGGACGGTGAAGGTGCTCGACTTCGGACTCGCGAAGGCCCTCGACCCGTCACGGAGCACGGGGCCGGATCCGATGAATTCGCCAACGATCAGCCTGCATGCGACACACGTTGGCGTGATCCTTGGGACGGCGGCCTACATGAGCCCTGAACAGACAAAAGGCCGTGCCGTCGACAGACGCGCGGATCTGTGGGCGTTCGGTGCGGTGCTCTACGAAATGCTCACGGGACGACGGGCGTTCAGCGGTGACGAAGTATCCGAGATCCTGGCGCATGTCCTGATGGAGGAGCCGGACTGGAACGCGCTGCCCGCCAGGACGCCCCTCCCAATTCGCAGGCTGCTGCGGCGTTGCCTGGAGAAAGACCGTAAACGCCGCCTCGATTCCGCGGCTGCCGCGCGGTTCGAGGTGGAAGACGCGATGACCGCGACGGGCGAGAACGGGAACGGCGCGGCGGATTCACGTGCGGCGTGGCGTCGGGCACTGCCGTGGGTCCTGACAGGCGCATCAGCGGTTGCGCTCGCGCTCGTACTCCTTTTTGGAGGCCTACGTGGCAACGTGGCTTCGACGGCGCCAATGCGCGTGGACGTGGGGTTGGGCGCCGACGCGACGCTCGCGACCGTCGATCGCGGGTCCGCCGCCATCCTGTCACCGAACGGACAAGCGTTGGTCTTCGTTGGACAACGACGCACCGGCCCGGCGTCGCTGTTTGTTCGTCGGCTCGACCAGTTGGACGCCAAACCGCTGCCGGGCACGGAGGGCGCTCACAGCCCGTTTTTCTCACCCGATGGTCAATGGATCGCGTTCTTTGCGGATTTCAAGCTGAAAAAAGTCGCGTTGTCGGGCGGCGCCCCCGTGACGATCTGCGATACGCCGGATGGCAGAGGGGGCTGGTGGGCTGCAGACGGATCGATCGTGTACGCGCCGTTCTTCGCTGGCATGGACCGCGGCGGCGTCCTGCGCGTCTCGTCGAACGGTGGGATGCCGACGCCGGTCACCAGTCTTGCGGAAGGCGAAGTCGCACACGGGTTTCCGCAGATGTTGCCGGGCGGCAACGCGCTGCTCTTTACGAGTCGCACCAGCCGCGTGAACTCGGACGATGCGACACTCGTCGTGCAGCCGCTGCCCGCCGGCGAGCGCAAAATCGTCCAGCGCGGCGGCTCCTACGGGAGATATCTTGCCAGCGGCCACGTCGTCTATCTGCACGACGCCAAGCTCTTTGCTGTGCCGTTCGACCTCGAGCGGCTCGAAGTGACGGGTCCCCCGTTTCTCGCGTTGGACGGTGTGGGCTCGAACCCGAATGGCGGCTCGGCGCAGTTCGCCGCATCTGAGACTGGCACGTTTGTCTATCTGAGCCGCCCGATTGGCTCGCCGCCCATGGGTGGCGCGCCGATTCAATGGATGGATCGAGCGGGACGAAGGACGCCGCTTCGCGCGACGTCGACGAATTGGGGCAACCCTAACTTCTCGCCAGACGGCACGCGCCTCGCCGTCGAGATCAACGACGGGAAGCAGATGGCCGTGTGGGTGTACGAGTGGGCCAACGACAGGTTGTCGCAGCTCACGTTGAACGCCGCACAGAACCAGAAGCCCGTATGGACGCCGGATGGGCGCCGGATTGCGTTCTGGTCGAATCGAGACGTTCAACAGAATCTCTATTGGCAACGAGCCGATGGCATGGGAGACGCTCAGCGACTGACGCACAGCCCGCATCCGCAATCGGCCGCTTCCTGGCATCCAAGCGGGAAGATTCTCGCATTTCAGGAAACGCGCCCGCAGACCGGCGCTGATCTGATGATGGTTGCCATCGAAGGCGATGAGCTCACAGGTTGGAAAGCGCGCACTCCGACGAGTTTCTTGAGCACGGCCGCGATCGAACGCGAGCCGATGTTCTCCCCTGATGGAAAGTGGCTGGCGTACCAGGCAAATGACACGGGGCAATTCGAGATATATGTGCGGCCGTTTCCGGGACCTGGCGGGACGTGGCGGATTTCGACGGCAGGTGGGATCACCCCCACATGGTCGCGGACGCGCCGCGAAATTCTCTACCGCAGCCCCGAGAATCAGCTCATGGTCGCCGCCTACACTGCATCGGGCGATTCGTTCCGCGCCGAGAAGCCACGTCTGTGGGCGGAGGGTTACATCGGACCGCAGACAGGACAACGCTCATTCGACCTGCACCCTGACGGCGAGCGCGTCGCCGTCGCCCCCGAGCTCGGCTCGTTCGACCGGCCACAGGATCGACTCGTCTTCATTCTCAACTTCTTCGACGAGCTGCGACGGATGGCGACGCCTACCGCGAAGCGATAAGGATCGCCGTCCTGGCCTGAATCACAGGTGCGCTTGTAGTCGACAACGAAAAGCGCGTCAGGTGGACCCTTGAGCGACCAGGCTGCGGCGACAACCCAAGAACAACGACCGATTCCGGCGCCACATAACGCACGGCCAACAAAGTTCGCGCCGGAACAGGTGGGCGGTTCGACTATCGCGTTGTTCAACGCCGGACTGCATCGCGGCGCGCCTGACGACCGGATGGACCAGAACAGCTGAGCGAGGGGGTTATGGACCAGATTTGTGGGAGTTCGAACCCACTGATCGGCTGGCTGCGCCGAATTGATTGCCTCAGGAGAGCGACGTGAGTCGCGATCCACTCTTTGTTGTAGCCCGTGCAGCGATCGTGTGGAAGTGGGAGCGCTCAAGACGATGCATCACTTCGCAGGCGAAATGGCGAGACGATCATGCCGGTCTTTGAGGAACGAGAGAGGTCGGGATGAGGGGTATGTCGACAAGCGCCACGTCTCGACATTCGACGCTCATCTGCTAGCATATGTACGGCATATGCCTGAGCACTGCCGGGGGGACGGGATGAACATGGAACGGCAGGTTCGGCTCTTCCGAAACGGCAGGAACCAAGCGTTGCGAATTCCCCGCGATTTGGAACTGCCCGGGCGCACCGCAACCCTCCGCAAGGAAGGTCCTCGCTTGATCGTCGAACCGTTGCCTGCGCCCTCACTGCTCCGCGTGCTCGCCAAGCTCAAGCCGCTCGACGAGGAATTCCCGCCGATTTCGCGCCCGCTGGCGGAACCCGTTGAGTTCTGACGTGCAGCGTTTGTATCTGCTCGATACGAACATCCTCTCCCATCTTGTGCGCCAGCCGCAGGGACCCGTGGCCGATCACATCGCCGATGTGGGCGAGGCGAATGTGCTGACGAGCGTCATCGTCGCGTGCGAATTGCGGTACGGGGCCGCCAAGCGCGGTTCCAAGAAGCTCACGCGGCAGGTCGAGGCGGTGCTGAGTGCGATGACGATCAAGCCCCTCGAATCGGATGTAGAGCGCGTCTATGCGTCCATTCGTGTGGCCCTCGAGAGGAAAGGCACGCCGATTGGCGCCCACGACATGCTGATCGCCGCGCACGCGCGAGCCATCGACGCGGTATGCGTCACGGACAATGTCGCCGAGTTCAAACGAGTGCCTGCTCTGAAGGTTGAAAACTGGGTGAAGTGAGGAGGACCGCTGTGGGTAGCCGGGGGCTCCGGCGGTTCGACTACAAAGCCCGACAGTTGACGTGATCGAGGTCAACGCCGCCGGGCAGCGCCGATAGAGCCGCTAAGTCAGCACCGTGACACCGAGCGACGTGCCGTCGGACCGTTGAAAGGTTGGATGGTGAACTTCCTGTCGCAGCTCACCAAGAGCGAGCAGGCGAGGCTCCTTGAGGAGCTGAACTACATGAACCTCGAGGAGATCCGCGGCTTCTGCTCGGAGTGCGAGATCCCCTACAGGATCGTGGCCGAGTACGCGAACGGGAAGGTGAGGGCCACGAAAGACACCGATCGAAAGCCGATCGTGCTGGCCCGTATCCGGCGCTATCTCACGACAGGCCAGGTCGGTCGGCCGACCTGCATCCCCGCACAGATCGTCCGCGAGGAGAATCCGCCGGCGCGGCTCGGACCTCGCGACCGCCTCTACTATCGTTGGTATGCGAAGGAATTCGAGGGAGTCCTGCGGTTGCTCCGCGACCTGACCGGCGGCCGGTTCAAGGACGGCGCCGTTGCCAGGGTACTCGCGATGGAGTTCTGGACGCGCGGAGAAGCGCCCACGTTCGAGGAGTTCGCCCGATCGTGGACGAAGGCCAAGGCCGAGGGGCACCAGCTGCTAACGCCGGAGTACGCCTACCTGACGGATCTCGAGCACCACCGCGCCGACGGCGACTGGAAGGACTTGCGCAAGGCCAAGGCGAAGTCTGCTCTGGAGACCCTTGCGAGAATCGCTCCCGGTCGAGCGGCCGAGGCCCGGTTGTCTCGGTGATGGTGCGCGCAGGTCGTACACGACGACACGAAGTGACCTCGCCAGCGGAACAGGAGGGAACCGAGGCCAACGCGGGGTGTTCCCCCTCTCTGGAGCTGTCCCGCGCCGCTCTGATTCGAGCCAACCGGCCTTCACGCTTATCTCTGGGCCGCTGCAAGTAGATGTGGGATGGAGGCTTCTCCTCCCGAGACGCGGGTGGCGTGTTTTGCCGACCACTCGCCCTCGCCATCAGTCATCGCCGCGCCAGCGAGTTCACCGTGGCGTGAGCGACCACGAGATCTGACTGCGTCCGCGATCTCGCCCGCGGCCACAGTCGAGGTCGCTCACGCCACGGCTGAAAGTCGTCGGCGCCCGTACCCGGCGCCATGGGCGCGCGACAAGTGCGGGCAGAATCCGACCGTCACTCCAACAGCAAGCTCGATCGATTTCCCGGTTGTTTCCTCACCTGGTTGCAGATTCCGAGATGAAACGGCTGAAGCCGCGAGGGTAGCCGCAACAAAAAGCGGTGGTTGGCGTCGACAATGGTGCCCGAACGACCACCGCTCGCTAGCCGACGGTGATCTACGTGCGCGTCAGCACGAAGGAGCAGACCGAGAATCTCAGCCTGCCGACCCAGCTTCGCGCCTGCGAGGAGTACTGCCGCCGCCAGGGCTACGAAGTCCTCGAACGGTTCCACGAGGAAGGCGAAAGCGCCAAGTCGACGGACCGCAGCCACCTACAGAACCTGCTCACGTTCTGCCGGCTGAATAAGGGCCGCGTTCATTTCGTGGTCGTGTTCAACCTGACCCGCTTCGCGCGCGACAAGTACGATCACTTCGCGCTGCGTTCGCACCTCCAGTCTCTTGGCATCTCGCTGCGCTCAGCAACAGAGCCGATCGACGACACCTCCACCGGCAAGTTGATGGAAGGCGTTCTGGCGGCGTTCGCACAGTTCGACAACGATGTGCGCTCGGATCGAACGGGGGCCGGCATGAAGGCCGCGCTGGAACTCGGACGGTGGGTGTTCCTGGCTCCGATCGGCTACCTGAACGCTCCGCGGTCGATGGGCAAGAGCTTGATCACGATCCAGAACGGGCTCCCCTCGTACGACGCACGTTCGAGGACTATGCGACGGGCCAATACACGAAAGAACAACTGCTGAAACGGGCCAGGACCTGGGGTCTCACCAATCGCCGCGGAAAGCCACTCACGTCACAAGCAATCGGCATGCTGCTGCGCAACCAGTTGTACGCCGGCATCGTAGACGTGCCCGAATATGGCGTTCGCGGCAAACGCGGTGACTTCGAGTCGCTGATCTCCGAGGACCTGTTCTACCAAGTTCAGGCGGTCCTGTCCGGTCGGACACTGATCACCGCGCCGCGACAACGAGCGCATCCGGATTTCCCGCTGCGCGGCTTCGGCCGCTGTGAATCCTGTGGACGCGGTCTGACGGGCAGCTGGTCGAAAGGCCGCAGTGAGTACTACGCCTACTACCACTGCTGCCCTGGCTGCCGAGCTGTCATCGTGACGATGTCGAAGCTCGAAGGACTGTAGTCGCATTCCGCCTGCCGTCGGCTGGAGCAGGGCGAGTTCGTCTGCAAACACCGCCACGCTGAGAAGCTGCGCGAGGAGCTCACGCTCGCGCGAATCGACTGTCACTCGGGCCAGCTCGAAGAACTCGACGTGGAAGGCATCCTCGCGTTCGCAGAACGCGTTCTGCCGTGCGCCGCCGACCTCTGGGTTCAGGCCTCACTTGAACAGCGACAGCGGTTCCAACAACTGTTCTTTCCCGAAGGAATTGCCTTCGACGGAAATCAGTTTGTTCGAACCGGCGTAACCGCACCGGTCTTCAGCTACTTGCGGGAGATCGAGACCGAAAATGAAGGTTTGGTGGACCAGACGGGAGTCGAACCCGATTAACGCGATTCTCTAACTGGGTGATGGCGTGGAACTTCTGGCGACAAGCTCTTTCGACTCACAAACATCGGGTCATCATCTTATCCACCTGAGTCGACTCGACTCTCCAAGATTCGACCAGGATTTTGGCAACATGTTGGCAACGCTCCGACGACCGTCTCGCTGGGGCACGTGCCGAGCCACTGCAACGCCTCTGGTCGAGTGACACCGAGGACTCCGGATGTCGTCACCGGAGATCTGCGACGAAAAGGAAATCCAGGCGACCTTCACCTGGCCGCTGGCACCATGGAGCGGCCGATAGTGTAGAACGCTCCGCTTCCGCGTCACCGTGCCGGCCGAACCGGCTCGGTCCAGGCTGGCGCACGCGCGCCGAGGTCATCACGGTGCTGTTGCCGACCACGATC
>JBKPDW010000060.1:0-16411 GCA_046728115.1 Acidobacteriota bacterium
GGAGCTGTGTAACCATTCGATCCAGGCGATACGGGCGCTCGCCGACATCTTCAAGGAAGAGCACATAGCCTTCCGGAGGATCGAAGGCGAACGGTGTGCCGAGCGACGCCACGAGCTGCGTCAGCGTGCCGCCCAGCAGCATGCCCGACGCCTCGCCTGGACGGATCTGCTCGACGGAATCGGCTGCCAGTTCGCCCAGGGGTTCACGGCGGCACAGCGCGTTGAGGAACGAATCGACGTCGTAGCCGGCAGCCCCGCGGCTCAAGCGGCCTGCCACGGTCGGTCCGTGAAAGGCCACCACCTGGCATCTGGTCGTGAGGAACGTCAGCAGTGCGGTCAGGTCGCTGTAGCCTACGAACGGCTTGCGCAGCCGGCGCATCTCCTCCACGTCGAGCAGCGGCAACAACTGCGCGCTGCCGTATCCGCCGCGAACGCTGACAACGCCGGCTATCGAATCGTCGCGCCACGCACGACGGATGGCCTCCGCGCGAACCTTGGCTGGCCCCGCCATGTACCGATCCTGCTCGAACACCGAATCGTCGTACACGGGGACGAATCCGAGCCGCCGGATTTCCCCGACACCGGCGTCGAATTCTTCCCGCTTGAAACCGCTGGCTGGCGCGACGAGAGCCAGGCGATCGCCCGGCGCGAGGGTGCGAGGCTTGAGCATCACAGGAAGCGCGTCATCTCGTCGGCGACGGCTCGATGGATTTCATGCCCGAGGATTGCGCGCAGCGACCGGCCGGTCAACGGCCGCGCGGCGACGCCTGTCGTGAGAAAGCGCTCTTTTGCGCGCTGATGCCGCGCCAGAGCGTCCTCCACGCGTGACAGCTTCAAACGCTCCTCTTCCACAGCATGCACGAGCGCTTCGAGCGACGCTGACTGCCGATCGTGATCCCCGCTGCAGATGAGAATGCCATCGCATCCTGCGTCGACGGCATGCACTGCCGCGGCCGGTACGGCGTATTGATTGGCGATCGCCTTCATCTCGAGATCGTCGCTCAGGATGACGCCATCGAAGCGCAGTTCCTCGCGAAGGGTGCCGGTTACGATCGGTCTGGACAGCGTGGCCGGCCGCTCTTCGTCCATCGACGGCACGAACACATGCGCCGTCATGATGGTGGCAACGCCCGCCTCGATCGCGGCCTTGAACGGCAGGAACTCGACAGCCCTGAGGCGATCGGGCGGATGTTCGACCAGCGGCAATTCGTGGTGCGAATCGGTGCTGGTGTCGCCATGCCCCGGAAAGTGTTTGCCGCACGCGGCGATGCCAGCATCCTGCAACGTCCGCACGATGGCCGCTCCCAGGCGGGACACTGCCTCGGCGTTGTCCGCAAGCGCGCGATCGCCGATCACCGGGTTTTTCGGATTCGTGTGGATGTCGAGGACGGGCGCGTAATCGAGGCTGATGCCGACGGCCTTGAGCTCCGCGGCCAGCGCGCGCGCGAATCGTTCGGCCAATGCGAGATCGTCGCTGCGTCCGAGCGTGGCCATCGGTGGCCATTCCGTGAACGGCGCTTTCAGCCTCGCGACCCGACCGCCTTCCTGATCGACCGACACCCAGAGCGGCACGTCCGGATCCAGCCGCGACGCTTCGAACGACAACTCCGCTACCTGCTCGGGATCGGCGATGTTGCGGGCAAACAGAATGACGCCGCCCAACCCGAACTCTCTTGCCAGGGATCGAAGCTCGATCGGGATCTGCTCGCCGTTGAATCCGGCAATCAGCAAGCGGCCAATGTGTCGACGCAGTCCCAGAGGCACGCACCGAATTGTACTCGTGACGGCCGACCGGTGATTGGCGGACTGGCCACTGCCGACAGGTGACTGTACAATTTGCCCAGTGCGTGTTGAATCTTCCGCACCGACTCGTATCGATCTGGCGGGCGGAACGATCGACATCTGGCCGCTTTATCTGTTCCACGAGAACGCCCTGACCGTAAACGCGGCGATCAGCTTGCGCGCGCACGCACGGCTCGAATCACGAGCTGATGGACGCGTCGGGCTTCTATCCATCGACACCGATCGCAGCATTACCGCGTCCCACTGGTCCGAACTCGACGGCGCGGGCGACCTGTCGCTGCTGGCTCGACTTGCGCGGCAGTACCGCCTCGAGAACGCCACGTTGACGACGCGCGGCCAGTCACCGGCGGGTGCGGGAATCGCCGGGTCCTCCGCACTCACGATCGCGGCTGTCGGCGCGTTGGCACACTGGACGGGTGGCCGGGCGGATGCGGAGCATCTGCTGCATGTCGCGATGAACGTCGAGTGCCAGACACTTGGCGTACCGGCCGGGGTGCAGGACTACCGCCCGGCCCTCTACGGGGGCGTGGCCGCGATCAACCTCCGGCCCGACGCCATCGAGCGCGTCGGCCTGGACGTCGACCCGGGCGAGCTCGAACAGCGAATCGTGCTGGCGTACACCGGCGCGCCACGCAACTCCGGCACGAACAACTGGGAAATCATGAAGCGCCATATCGACGGCGACGCCCACATCTACGACTGTTTCGAGCGCATTCGCGATACGGCCAACGCGCTCAAGACAGCGCTTGAACGGGCCGATTGGGACGCCGTTGGCCGGCACATTGCCGTGGAATGGGACAACCGCCGGCGGCTCGCGCCAGGCGTCACGACGCCGGCCATCGATGCCTTGGTCGCCCGCGCATCAGCAGCCGGCGCAACGGCCGCCAAGGTCTGCGGCGCAGGCGGCGGCGGCTGTCTCTTCTGTTTTGGGCCGCCCACCTGCCGGACGGCGATTGCTGCTGCTCTGACCGCCGGCGGCGCGCGCGTGCTCGACTTCCGCATAGAGACCGAAGGACTCCGGTGTGGATAACACGGCCATCGCACGCATCTTGCGAGAGATCGCCGACCTGCTCGAGATCAAGAACGAGAACCCGTATAAGATCCGCGCATACCAGAACGGCGCCGACATCGCGGCCAACCACCCGCACGAGCTGGCGCTCCTCGACGAAAGCGGCCTCCGTGAAATTCCCGGCATCGGCAAGGATCTGGCGGCGCGCATTCGCGAGATCGCTGAAACCGGCGACGCGGCGTTTCACCGCGAGCTCGTCGCCGAGTTCCCGCCGACGATTTTGGATCTGCTGAACCTGCAGGGTGTGGGTCCGAAGACCGTCGCTACGTTGTATCGCGAGCTCAACGTGCGCACGCTCGAGGACCTCGAGCGGGCGGCCCTCGACGGACGTGTTCGTGCTCTGCGTGGGATGGGACCAAAGAAGGAATCGCTCATCCTGAAGGCGCTCGACGAGCGCAAACGCTTCGCCGGCCGACATCTGCTTCCGGAGGCCCACGACGTGGCGGCGTCCCTCGTGTCGCTTCTGCGCGAGCGCGCGCCAACGGCCCGGATCGACGCGGTCGGCAGCCTGAGACGAGGTTGCGAGACCTGCGGCGATCTCGATCTGCTGGCCTGCGGAGCGCCGGCGTCGCTGATGGACGATTTCGTCAGCCACACGCTGGTCGAACGTGTGCTGGCACGCGGCGATTCGAAATCGAGCGTCCTGATTGGCGGAGGTTTCCAGGCCGATCTCAGGCTCGTCGCCGCCGAGAGCCGCGGGGCCGCGCTCCAATACTTCACCGGCTCGAAATCGCACAACATCCAACTGCGCGACCGCGCAATTGGCCTGGGCTACAAGCTGAACGAGTACGGCATCTTTCGCGTCGCCGATGACAGCCGCGTCGCCGGCGAGCGGGAGGAGGACATCTACGAAGCGCTGGGCCTCGACTGGATCCCGCCCGAACTCCGGGAGCTCCGCGGCGAGATCGAAGCGGCGGAGACGCATCGCCTGCCGCGTTTGATCGATCGCGCCGACGTGCGAGGCGACGTTCACATGCACAGCACCGAGACCGACGGGAGAGACGACGTGCGGACGATGGCGGAAGCGGCGCGCGACGCCGGCCTCGCGTACATCGCGATTACGGACCACTCTCAATCGCTCGCAATGGCCAACGGACTCGACGAGCGCCGCGCCCTCGCGCATGCGGCCCGCATCCGGGCAATCGATGGCGATATCAAGGGCGTCAGGGTGATGGCCGGGATTGAATGCGACATTAGGGCCGATGGGTCGCTCGATCTCGCCGACGATTGCCTCGCGCAACTCGACGTCGTCGTCGCCTCAGTCCATTCAGGCTTCGCGCAGGACCGCCAGCAGATGACCGATCGCGTGCTGCGTGCCATCGAGAACCCGCACGTCGACATCCTCGGCCATCCCACGGGTCGTCTCATCCTGAAGCGGCAGCCCTATCCAATCGATCTGGACGCCGTCATCGGCGCAGCCGCGCGGCACGGCGTCGCCCTCGAGATCAATTCACAGGTCGATCGGCTGGATCTGAGCGACGTCAACGCCAAGTTGGCGCACGAACGCGGCGTCCGTATCGTCGTGTCGAGCGACGCGCATTCCCGAGCGGCGCTCGCTCAGCTCCGTTGGGGCATCCTCGTGGCGCGGCGCGCATGGCTGGAGCCGGCCGACGTGCTGAACACATTGCCATACGAAGAGTTTCGGACAGCGTTGCGCCGCTATCGGAGGACCCGTTCGTGAAGCTGCCGATGCTCGGCGCGGACGCCAAGCTGGCGGAGATTCGCCGGCTGTACTTCGGCGCCACGCGGCAGACGATCCAGTCGGATCTCGCGAAGGCGCTGGACCTTCTGAAATCGATGGTCAGCGAGGAAGAGCGCGAGCGCGCCACCGTGTACATGCACGGCCTCGCCGAGATGCGGAAGGATTGGGCAGGCGCGAAAGCGCCCAGGCGGCGCCACCGGCGTTAGCGTCCGGAGGTTGAAGAGACGACACGCTTCCGCGCGGCGATCCGAAGCGGATCGGGCACGTTTCGATCGATCGACAGCATCCCCAGATCCCGGTCGTTCAACCGGCCCATCAGATTGAGCGACAGCGCCAGCGGCGTCTTGGGATTCCGCGTCAGGGCGGAGACGATGGCGTAATGCTTCAGCCAGGCGCGGTTGCTCCCGATGATGCGCAGAACATCTTCAGAAACGGTGGCCATCCGCGCGTAGCTCTCGATTTCCTGCTCCGTCGCCTTGGGGCTGCTGAGCACGGATGCCGCGATCATCTTGTTCGCGTCGCGGACGAGGAGCGCGCGCATCTCGCGGCTCCCCTTCACGGCGGCTTTGAGCCGTTCGGCAAACCCCATCTTGGCGAGCCGTTGCGCCGCCGTCTCCCGGTCCTCTTCGTGGACCGCCCTGGCCTCGTCCTTCTCCAAATCGATGAGCGGCTCGTCCGATTCGATGGCTGGAGTCTCATGCGGAAAGATGCCGCGATCCGCGAAGAACTCGCGCAGCCCGACGGGCACGTCCGACCTGGCCAGAAACTGCCGCAGCGCTTCGATGGGAATGCGATCGAGAGTGGCGGTGGCGGCCTCTCGGATTTCAGCGTCGCGGTCGTCAACCAGCAGCACCAGGATGGCGAGCTGCTCATAGGCGCGGGGCGTCAGTGCGCCCTGGGCCGCCAGGAGCCGCGCATCGCGCGGCACCTCGCCTCGGTGAAAGCAGTCCAGCAGTGGGGTCGGGCCGATCACCGGTTCGAGAGGTAGTCCTTGAAGTTCTTCGGGTTCAAGCGCACCGTCACCACTTCACCCGACTTGCCGAGCGGCCGGGCGGCTGCGCCGTTGAGCTTGAGCGCAATTGCAGATGCGTCCCCCACGGTGAGTACCATCTCGCGCTGGATGTCGAGGGTGCGCTCCTCGCCAACCTGGAGCAACTGCTCGATCGTCTTGCGGCCATCAACGGTCGCCGACACCCAACAGGGCCTGCGCGCCGACAGCGCGACCTGCAGAATTTGGGGCGCGGCCGGACCGGACGTCGGAGCCGTCTCGGTCGGCGACGCTGATTTGACGGCCGCCGGATCCGACGCCGCCGTCGTCGCGTTCGCCGACGGAGCCGGCGGGGCGCCCGCGGGTTTGTCGTCCACAGCCTCGACGGGCGGCCGTGGCGCGCTCGAAGGCGACCAGAATCGCCGCGCGCCGGTCGCGAAATAGAGCACGACTCCGACGAGCGGCACGATCACGGCCACCAGACGAACCAGCGACTTGACCACGCGACTATCGCTTTCGAGGTTCTCGTCGCGGTCGGCCAGCACCGATGTCGCGTGCCCTGCTGTGACCGAATCCTCGGGAAAGGACGCCACGAACTCCTGGATCGTTGCCTCGGGATCGAGTCCGACTTCGATTGCGTACGAGCGCACGAACGCGCGGCTGAAGATTCCGCCAGGGAGACGCGAGAAGTCGTTGCGCTCGAGTGCTTCCAGCACGGCGACGGAGATCTTCGTCGCATCGGCGATGGTGCGAAGCGACACCCCGCGGCGCTCGCGCGCCTCGCGAAGTTTGGTACCGAAATCGAGCGCCACACGGTCGACAGCCATCAGACGTTGACAATTCAATGTTAGGAAGCCACTCTGACGCTGTCAAACCGCGCGCGCAGTCGTCGAACCGCCTCGACACGTGAAACAGCGCGGCACGACGACGCGGCGGAGGACAACTCATCCACGAACAGTCCGATTGCGGCACAGCCCGCCGCGCCGGCCCGCGCGATCGCCTCTACATCCGCCTCGTTGCGGATCCCGCCGATGGCGAGGATCGGGATGCGAACGCGCTCGGCGATCGCCCGAAGGCCGCTCACACCCAGAAGTGTGGTCACGTCGGGTTTTGACGACGTCCGAAACACGGTGCCGGCGATGAGGTAATCGGCCTCAGCTGCGAGCACGGCATCATCCGTGGAGTGCACCGATCGGCCGACGAGGAATCCTCGCGGCGCGATCCGGCGCGCGGCGTGGACCGGCATCGAATCGCTTCGGAGATGCACGCCGTCCGCGCCGCATGCCAGTGCGATGTCCAGTCGATCGTTCACCACCACGCGCGTAGCGGTTCCGGCTGTCACTTCTACGATCGCGCGCACGACCGCGGCCAGCTTGGAAGCTTCGAGGTCTCGCTCGCGCACCTGTATGAGGTCGACTCCCGCCTCGAGGGCAAACAGAACCTGTCTCACGAGGCAGTCGTGCGCCTGCTGGAGTGTCGCATCGCGGCCCGCAAGGCGGCGCCGATCGGTGACGAGACACAGCATCACTGGCGCGGCGTGCCGTCGGGCAGCGAGATGTCGCCGCGATCTCGGTGGGAAAACACGCGGGCCAAGTCGATGAATCCGGCCGCCAGATTCACGAGCCCGAGTCCCGTGACGGCGCCGCGCACGAAGTTGTTGGTTAGCAGCGGCTGGAGCGGCGGCCAGGCTTCAGCGAAGTAGTTGCGCTCCCAGAACGTCGACCACGGCAGCACCAGAAGGAGGAGGCCGACTTCGAGAAAGAAGGCGATGAAGACGAGGCGGCGGATCAGAGCACTACCTCCGCGTCCTCGATCCGGTGAGTCGATCGATTCGCGACGCTATCGGCGCGGGACGCATATCGGGGCTCGTCGACCACCGGCTGCACATCGAAATCGCCGAGGATGCCATCGATGTCGATCGCACTTGGACCCAGCGCAAAGATCGGATCGATGGGCGCGCGGCCAATCGACTCGTGCGACGGCGTCTGCCTTCCGGGTGCTGGCGACGACCGGGGGACCGGGGGCTGACGTCGAGGCGGAGCCGGCTTCGCGGTGCTTTCAAACCGAACGGGGTGTCGTACCCGCTCAGCGATGATTGCTTCGGCATTCGGCTCGTTCAACAGCTCTAGTGCCCGACGGAGACGTTCGATGTTCACCTCGTCTTGCGGTCCGCGATCCACGAGATCCTCCGCGATCGCGCGTGCTTCCGCGCCGCAGCCATTCGAGATGTACGCGTCGGCCAGCTGCGCCTGTGCCTCGTACATCGTCGCCTCCAGCCCGCCATCGATACACACTTCGACAAGCCGCAGCAGCGCCGGCACGTAGGTCGGGACTCGTCGGACGAATTCCTGCAATGCGACCACCGACCAGCTCCAATCGCGGCGGTCATTGGCACCGGCCACGGCCAGCTCCAGGACGCGGGATGCAGCCGCGGGATCGCGTTCCGCCAGATTGCAGCTGAGCAGCGCAATCTGCTCGCGGCCTTGCGGATCGTCGTCAAGAAACCGGCGAGCGTAACCCAGACCCTGGTCGACACGCTGCGCACGCAGAGCACAATCCGCCGCCATCAGCAGGAGCTCGGAATCGGTGCGAACCGCCTCGTCGGTGAGAAATTCCTCGGCGGCGCCGGCGTCGCCACTCGCCAGCAGCCCTCGCGCTACTCGAAGGACGAGGGCATCGTCGTGGGGCGCGAGACGTGCGGCATCGCGCAGTGACCCAAGCGCTTCGTCAGGGCGGCCGCGATTCTCCAGAAGGTTCGCAAGATGCTCGAGCTCCTCGACAGTCGTGGCGAACTCGCGCGCTCGGAAGAAGTCGCCGGAGTCGACGGACGAGACCCTCAACGTCGACCGAACCTCCGTGTCTGCGGGGGCAATGATGTTGGCACAACGAAGGGCTTCGACTGCTTCGGCCGTCCTGTCCTTCTCGACTAGCTCTCGCGCGATGCATTTCAGGTCGCGAACGGCCGCATCAACGTCGCCGAGATCGGCTCGCGCTCCGGCGGCCGCGACGCGCCGGCTGTAATCCGACGGGTCCAGCGTGTCGATTCGGATGCGAATTTCCGCGGCGCCGCGCGCATCGCCGCGTGCGGCACGTCGGTCGGCAACGATCCCCAAGTGCACGCGCGCGTCGACCAACAGTCCCTGACTTGCGGCAATGTCCGCCGATTGCATCAGCGCGTGTTCGTCATCGGGATTCAGCTTGAGCGCTTTCTTGTAGAGGGCAGCGGCTTTCGCAACAAACCCCTGATGACTCAGCTGGTCAGCCGTTCGGGTGAACTGCTGCGCGGCGCGGGCTGGCTGGCCTACCCGGATGTACAAATCGCCAAGCGTATTGGCCGTGCTCCAATCCGCGGGCTGGTCCTCGACGAGCGTCGAATACGCAGCAATGGCGGCGTCAAGCTTGCCTTGCCGCAGCAAGAGCTCGGCATTGCGAAGGGTAGCTGCGCGATCGATGGGCACGTGACTGACGTCTACGATTCAATCGTATCAAACAGGGTTGGCGGTCGAAACGAGCGCCGGTGCACTCCCGAGTAACCGTAGCGCGCGACGGCTTCGAGATGATCGGCGGTAGCATAGCCCTTGTGCCGATCGAACCCATAGCGCGGGTCGCGGCCGTGGAGCTCGAGCATCCGCCGATCGCGCGTCACCTTGGCCATGATCGACGCGGCGGCAATCGCCGAGCAGCGTCGATCGCCGTGCGGAACGCCGCGTTGCGCCATAGGCAGATCCGGCACGCGAAACGCGTCGACGAGCACGATGTCTGGCAACGGGACCAGGGCAAGAATGGCGCGCTGCATCGCGCGAAGCGACGCCTGATGGATGTTGATCCGGTCGATCTCTTCGGGATCGGCCTCGGCCACCGCCCACGCGACCGCCGCTTCCCGAATGGATTCGTAGAGCCGCTCGCGCTCGAGCGCGGGCACCACCTTCGAGTCGCACACGCCCGCAATGTGACGATCGGGATGCAGAACGACAGCGCCGGCGACGACCGGACCCGCCAGACAACCGCGGCCCGCTTCGTCCGCCCCCGCCACGTACACGAATCCGACGCGACGCAACGCATTCTCGAGCGTGCGCATCGCGGGAACTCGGGTCACTTTTGACTTCCTGCCGCTCCCTCTTTCATCCGCGCGGCCTTCCCCTTCAGATCGCGCAGGTAGTACAGCTTCGCGCGCCTGACTTTGGCCGATCGCGTCACCTCGACCTTTTGAATCGTCGGCGAGTGCAGCGGGAATATGCGTTCGACGCCTTGTCCGAACGACACCTTGCGCACTGTAAACGAGGCTCGCGTGCCGCCTCGGTGGAGGCCGATGACGACACCCTCGAAGATCTGGATGCGCTCTTTGTCGCCCTCTCGGACCTTGACGTGGACCCGCACCGTGTCACCCGCCCGCATTGCCGGCCGCTCGGTCAGCTGCGCCTTCTCGACCAGCTCAATCGTGTTCATGTCGAAGCTCCTCCAGGATCTGCTGCTCCTCTTCGTCCAGACGCGCCTCGGCCAGCAGATCCGGTCGCCGATCGAGGGTCCGGCCCAATGCTTCACGCTTCCGCCACCGCCGAATTTCCGCGTGGTTCCCCGATAACAGGACCTCGGGCACCTTCAAGTGCCGTTCACCGCCCTCGATCGCGACTTCGGCCGGTCGCGTGTACTGCGGAAAGTCCAGCAATCCGCGGGCGAACGAATCGGCGGTCACCGACTCGTCGTCGCCGACCACACCAGGGACGCACCGCGCCACCGCGTCCAGAATGACCATCGCCGGCAGCTCACCGCCCGTCAGCACGTAATCGCCGATCGACACCTGCTCGGTTACCCGCTCGAGCACGCGTTCGTCGACGCCCTCGTACCGACCACAAATCACCACGATGTGCTCGTGCCCGCTCAGCCGCTTCGCGTCGGCCTGATCGAAGCGCCGCCCCTGAGGCGATGTGAGAATCACGGTCAACGGCCGACCGCGTTCTGCCGCGATCGCATCCAGCGCGCGAAAGATCGGTTCGACCTTCAGCACCATCCCCGGTCCGCCGCCGTACGGCACATCATCAACAACCCGATGCCGATCGCTCGTGAAGTCGCGCAGATCGCGGACCTTCACGTCGAGCGTACCACGCACTATCGCTCGTCCCAGGATGCCGGCCGCCAGCGGCTCGGCGATCATCGCCGGGAAGATGGTGATGATGTCGAACGTCATTCAGCATCACACTCTCCACCACGGAAGACACGGGGGACACGGAAGGAGGTACATCCAAAGGTCAACCCCGTGTCCTCGGCGTGCTCCGCGGCGGATGGTTCGTCATTCACACGTTCAGATCGAGCAGCCCGTCCGGTGCGTCCACGACGATTCGCTTTGCCGCGATGTCGATCGTCGTGCAAATCTCCGCAGCAAGTGGAATCAATACTTCGCCACGCGGTCCGTCTACGACAAGGCGGCTGGTTCCAAGCGTGCCCTCGACGCCGTTGACGACGCCAATTGCCTGACCTCGCCCAGTCTCCACGACGCACCCAATCAGGTCGTGCTGATAGAACGTGTCGGAGGGGAGCGCCATCAGCCGTTCGATGGGCACCCGCATTTCCCGTCCGGCCAGATCTTCCGCCTGATCGATCGTGTCCACGCCCTCGAACCCGATGACGGGGCGATCCCGCTGGAAACGAACGGTCGCGAGCCTCAGCGAATCGACTACCCCGTTCCGCTCGATGAACACCTCTCCGCCAGGCTGAAACCGCGCTTCCGGAAAATCCGTTTCAGTATCGACGATCACCCGTCCGCGCAGCCCGTGCGTCCGAGCGATCCGTCCGACAACGGCCATCGCCGCCCAATCTGCACTCACCAATCTGAACTCTGAAATGGATTTAGCGCCCTTCACGTATCTCGAGCGTAACGTCCTTGCCTTCCTTCTCTCCCGCCGTCGCGGCCAGCGTTCGAAGCGCCGCGGCTGTACGCCCCTGGCGGCCGATGACCTTTCCGAGATCGCCGGGCGCGACGAACAGCTCGATCAGCGTCTTGTGACGATGCTGCGACTCGGTCACTCGGACATCGTCCGGGCGATCGGTCAACGCTTTCGCAAGGACCTCGACGACCTCGCGCACGCCGCTCATGATCGTTCTGCAGCCGCCGGCCCATTCTTGTCTGCCGTCATCTGAACCGCGGAATCCGGCTTGCCCGCCGTAGCCGCAACGGCGGCGACAGACGTCAGATGCCGTGCCACGAGCGTTCGTACCGAATCGGACAACTGCGCGCCTTTCTTGATCCAATACTCCACACGTTCTTTGTCCACCTGGACGACCGCGGGTCGCGTGCGTGGATTGTAATGACCGAGGATTTCGATGAACGAGCTGTCGCGTGCGGCCCGGGAATCGGTGACGACGACGCGGAAGAAAGGACGTTTCTTGGAACCTGCACGCCGCAGACGAATGGTGACCATCGACTCTAACTCCTGAAAGGCTATCGGGGCTCGACCCGATTGCCGGTTTCGCTGCGTCACTCGCGAACTGGACGGCTCGCGCTACACGAACACGCGCGCCTCGCGACCGTGCGCGTCGCGCGGCCGCTTGACCCCGTGCGCGTAGCGCGGGCCTTGCAGGCCCGCGATCCGAGCGCCGCAACTACCTGCGGCTGCGCAGCATCTGCATCGCCTGGCGACGCGCTTTCTTGCCGCCGCCGGCCAGCCCGGCGATCCCGCCGAGCTGCTTCAACATCTTCTGCATCTGCACGAATTGCTTCAGCAGACGATTCACTTCTTCGACCGACGTCCCGCTGCCCTTCGCAATGCGCTTGCGGCGGCTTCCGTTGATGATGTGCTGTTTGCGCCGCTCGTCGGGCGTCATCGAGCTGATGATCGCCTCGACACGCGACATCTGGCGCTCGTCCGGCTTGTTGTCCGCCAGCGCCTTCAGGTTGTCCATGCCCGGCAGCATCCCCATGATCGACTCGAGCGGCCCCATCTTCCGGATCATCTTCAGCTGATCGCGGAAGTCGTCGAGCGTGAACTCGTTCGACCGGATCTTCTCCTCGAGGCGCTGGGCGTCTTCCTCGGTAATCGCCGCTTCGGCCTTCTCGATGAGCGACAGGACGTCGCCCATTCCCAGCACGCGCGACACGACGCGTTCGGGGTGAAACGGTTCGAGATCCTCGAGCCGTTCCCCGCTTCCAGCGAACGCGATTGGCACACCAACCACCGACACGACCGAAAGCGCTGCCCCGCCCCGCGCATCGCCATCGAGCTTCGTCAGCACGACGCCGGTCACGCCGACGCGCGCATTGAACTCGCCTGCGCTCTTGATTGCGTCCTGGCCCGTCATCGCATCGGCCACGAAGAGCCGATCCGACGGATCAGTCACGTCCTTGATCGTGACCAACTCATGCATCAACTCGTCATCGATGTGCAGGCGTCCGGCGGTGTCGACGATAACCGCGTCGAACCCAAGGTTGGTCGCTTCGGTCACCGCACCCCGTGCGCGCGCCACCGGATCCATCTGGCCGGCCGGATCGTGCACACGCACCGAAGCCTTTTGCGCGACAACGTTCAGCTGGTGGATGGCGGCCGGACGCTTGACGTCGGTCGACACGAGCAGCGGGTGCTTGCCCTGCCGCACCAACCACTTCGCCAGCTTTCCCGCCGTCGTGGTCTTGCCCGCGCCCTGAAGGCCCAGCAGCAGGATCACACGCGGCCGCTTGTTCGATGCCTGGAGACCGCCCTCCGCATTGCCGAAGAGCGCGACCATCTCGTCGCGAACGATGCGGATCACCTGCTGGGACGGCACCAGGCCTCGCAGCACGTCATGCTCTTTGGCCGCATCCATCGCACGGTCCCGGACGCGATCGATGAACGCCTTGACGACCTTGAAGTTGACGTCCGCCTCGAGCAGCGCGAGTCGAATCTCCCGGAGCGCAACCTCGATGTTGTCCGGCGTCAGACGAGGTTCGCCCCGGAATGTCTTGAACACGTCTTGCAGACGCGTGCTGAGGGATTCGAACATGAGGGCGCTAACCTGCTCTACGGCAAACGCTTATCGTAAACGACGCGCTTACAGGGTGTCAATTCGCATCGAGGAGCAAGCACCTGGGGGAGACGACCGATGCGATGGAGCGAGACTTCGGCCGAGGCGTCGCCTACACCGATGACAGCTTGTGTCCGAGCTTCTCTTTCTTCGTCTTCAGGTATCGCCGCGTCGACTCGGAGGCCGGGATCTCGATTGGGATCCACTCGCTCACCGAAAGTCCGTAACCTTCGATGCCGACGAGTTTGCGCGGATTGTTGCTCATCAGCCGCATCGACCGAACGCCGAGCTCGCGGAGGATCTGTACGCCCATCCCGTAGTCACGCTGATCGGCCTTGAAACCAAGACGCTCGTTCGCCTCGACGGTGTCGAATCCTTCGTCCTGCAGCTCGTACGCGCGGATCTTGTTGGCCAGACCGATACCGCGTCCTTCCTGGTTGAGATACAGCAGCACACCACGTCCTTCGGACGCGATGCGCTGCATTGCAGCGTCGAGTTGAGCGCCGCAGTCGCATCGGACGGAATGCAGTCCGTCGCCTGTCAGACAGGACGAATGGACGCGCACCAACACGTCGCGGCCGTCGCCGATCTCGCCTCGCACGAGCGCAATGTGCGTCTGGTGATCGATCTGGTTTTCGAAGGCGTGGACACGGAAATCTCCGTGCTCGGTCGGCATTTGTGCGGACGCCACGCGCTTGACCAGCGACTCGGTGCGCATCCGGAACTGGATCAGATCCGCAACCGTGATCATCAGCAGCCCGTGCCGTTTGGCAAACTTCGCAAGCTGCGGCACCCGCGCCATCGTCCCGTCTTCATTCATGATTTCGCAGATGACGCCTGCGGGATAGAGGCCGGCGATGCGCGCCAGATCGACGGCGGCTTCGGTTTGCCCTGCGCGCACGAGCACGCCGCCGGTGCGCGCGCGGAGCGGATGCACGTGACCGGGGCGAGCGAGATCGGACGGTCTGGTCGCCGGATCGATCGCCGCAGCGACGGTGGCCGCGCGGTCGTACGCCGAGATGCCGGTCGTCGTGCGGCCAACGGCATCGATCGGCGTGCAGAACGCCGTTTCGAAGCGCGACGTGTTCTGCGAAACCATCAGCGGGATCTCGAGTTCGTCCAGCCGCTCCGGCGTCATGGAGAGGCAGATCAGACCGCGGCCGTATTTCGCCATGAAGTTGATAGCCTCCGGCGTCACCTTGTCCGCCGCGATCGTCAGGTCCCCTTCGTTCTCGCGGTCCGCATCGTCCACGACAATGAGCATGCGACCGGCACGGATCGCGCCGATGGCGTCTGCGATACGGGCAAAGGGCGAGTTGGGCTTCTTCGCGATTTCGAGCGTCTTCACGGCAGATCCTTTGAGGCCGGAGCTTCCGGCCCACTGAGAGTCCCGGCCAGTTCGACCGAGCGCGCGACGTATTTCCCAACCATATCGCATTCCAGGTTGACCGGGTCGTGCAGCTGCATCCGCCCGACATTCGTATGATCCATCGTGTACGGCACGATCTGCACGGTGAACCGATCCGTCGAGAGACCGGCCACGGTCAGGCTGATGCCATCGACCGCGACGGAGCCCTTGTTCACCAGCAGGCGCGCCAACGGCGGCGGGAAGCTCACGGTCAGCCAGAGAAATTCGGCGTCGGGCCGCAGATCCTCGATCCGGCCGACTGCGTCGACATGACCCTGGACGAAGTGGCCACCCAACCGTCCATCCGCACGCAGCGGGCGCTCGAGGTTGACGGCCGCTCCCGTCGAAATCGATCCCAGCGTGGTCACGCGTGCCGTTTCAGGGCCGACATCGGCGAACATGTCGCCATCCTGAACTGCGACGACCGTCAGGCAGACGCCATTGACGGCCAGGCTGCCTCCCAGGGTCAGTTCTGGAGCGAGCGACGTGCTGATGCGCAGGCGATATCCAGCCGCCGTGACTGTCCGTTCGGTCAGCTCGCCGATTGCCTCAACCAGGCCTGTGAACATAGCCCTCTATCACCACATCGGGACCGAGCGAGTCGACCCGGCGCTCGAACAGGTCCATCGCCGATAGGTCTCGATCCGGCAGGAGCGGAATGCCCGCGGCACCGAGCACGTGGGGCGTGACGTACAACCGCACGTAGTCAACCAGGCCGGCGTCCCACGCTGCACCGTGGAGCGCCGCGCCTCCTTCGAGGAGCAACGATCCGATCTCGCATTCGGCCAGCTCACGCAATCCCGAGCGCAATGTGCCGTCGGAGATCAAAATCTCCGCGCCACGCGCCTCGAGACGCGTGCGCGCCTCTCCGCTCGCTGCCGGTGCCGTCGTGACGATGATGACAGGCCCCGCGTCGCGTGTCGAGAGAACGCGTGACTCCGGGGGCGTGCGCAACCGCCGGTCGAAGATCACACGCACCAGCGGCCGCTCCCTGTACACGCCGCGAACCGTCAGCTCCGGATCGTCGACGAGGATTGTTCCGACGCCGACAGCAACGGCGTCCACCTCGCCGCGCACGCGGTGCGCATGTCGATTCGCCGCCGCCGAGGTCAGCTGCGTGCGACGCCCCACCGACTCGGCGATGCGACCGTCGAGGCTGGTCGCGGCTTTCAAGATGACGAACGGCCTTTGCTCGCGCATCAGCGTGAAGAACGCATCGTTCATGGCGACGGCGAGCGGCGCCGCCAGTCCGACGTCGACGTGGACGCCATGTTCGCGGAGGAACGCGAACCCGCGCCCGCTGACCAGCGGGTTCGGATCCTCAATTGCCGCGACCACCCGACGAACCCCCGCCTCGACGATGCGCGTGACACACGGTCCGGTTCGGCCACGATGACAGCACGGTTCGAGCGTGCAGTACAGCGTCGACCCCCGGGCGCGCGCTCCCGC
>JBKPDW010000061.1:0-7454 GCA_046728115.1 Acidobacteriota bacterium
CTATCAAAGTGACGGAGAACGTTTACACCTACGAAGACTTCCATGCGGGCGACGAGAAGTTCACAACGACCAACATGTTCGTGGTGACCAGCGCCGGTGTGTTGGTCGCGGACGGACAAGGCAACCCGGCGGCGACAAAAGGGCTCGTGGACGCGATCGCCAAAGTTACGACTCAACCGATCAAATTTGTAATCGTCTGTTCCGATCACGGCGACCACACGGGTGGCAACGCATCGTTCCCGGCCGGCGTACGCTATCTCATTCACCCCACATCGAAGACGGCAATGGGCAAGAACGCGCCGGCGGATGGCGAACTGGTGTCAGACACCAGGCGCCTCACGTTGGGAACCGAGGAAATGCAGATCCTGTTTCTCGGCCGCGCTCACACTGCGGGGATCTGAGCGTGTACCTGCCGCGGCAGAAAGTCCTGTTTCTCAGCGAGACCTTCCTCAACCGCGTCTTCCCCGCCATGCGGTCAGCCTATCCGTCCGACTGGCTCCGCGCCCTCGACAAAGCCGAGCGCATGGACGTGAACGTCTACATTCCCGGCCACGGCTTCACGGAGCGCGGGCCCGTGTCGAAGGAAGAGTTGCACGCGTACCGCAGCGCCCTCCAAGCTGTCATTGCCGAAGCCACCCGATTGCATAACGCCGGCGTGCCGGTCGACGATGCCATCAAGCAAGCGCGATGGGGCGAGTACGCCTCGTGGACACTCGCATCGTCACAAGGAGCGATCGCAATCCGCAGGGTGTACGAAGAACTGGACGGAACGCTCAAGTGAGGGAAGGGGTCCTTCCAACCTTCGACGATATCGAGAGCGCGGCCCGGCAGATCGGCGGCGCCGCGCACCGCACGCCTGTTGCAACATCGGCAACGGTGGATGCTCGTACCGGCGCGAGCGTGTTCTTCAAATGCGAGAACTTGCAGCGGGGCGGCGCCTTCAAATTCCGCGGCGCTTACAATGCCCTTTCGCGTCTTGACGCAGACGCACGCGCTCGCGGCGTCGTCACCTTCTCATCGGGCAATCACGCACAGGCGATTGCGCTTGCGGGCCAGGTGCTCGAGGTCCCGCGTGTGATCGTGATGCCATCCGACGCGCCGTCGGTCAAACGCATCGCTACGCAGAACTACGGCGGCGAGGTGGTCCTCTACGATCGCGACCGCGAAGATCGCGAAGCCTTCGGCCGGCGCCTGGCCGAGGAACGTGGCCTGACGCTGATTCCGCCGTACGACCATCCGCATATCATCGCCGGCCAGGGTACGGCCGCGCGCGAACTATTCCACGAAGTGGGCGCACTCGACTACCTGTTCGCCCCGTGCGGCGGCGGCGGATTGTTATCAGGGTCGGCAATCGCAGCCGCGACGATGTCGCCCGGATGCCGTGTGATCGGAGTCGAACCCGCGACGGGCGACGATGCGACGCAATCATTCCGGACCAAATCGCTCCACACCGTGCACAACCCTAAGACCGTGGCCGACGGTGCCCGTACGCCATCTCTTGGAAATCTCACGTTCCCGCTGGTCCTGCGCTACGTGAGCGACATGACGACGGTTGACGATCCGACGCTGCTCAAGACGATGTTCTTCCTGTGGGAGCGCTTGAAACTGGTCGTGGAACCGACCGGCGCGCTCGGAGCGGCGGCAGCGCTCGAAGGCTCCGTTCCCATCCGCGGCCGCCGAGTCGGCGTGATCTTGAGCGGCGGCAACGTCGACCTGAGCCAAGTGGCCGGCTGGCTCGCGGTGATTCTGGCTGACGAGCCGGCCCACGTGGACAGTCCCTGACAATCAACACCCGACGAATGGAAAGGCGTCGTCCAGGACTTTGTGGACGCCGCGCCCCCGGCGCGACCCGAGGAATGGCCGCGTATCCGCCTATCGCGATGGGGCGCCTCAGTGCCCGGTGTCCGCTCTCGGAATCGCAATCACTGACCCGGACGTCGTAGATTCGAGAACCGGCCACAAGGCTTCCCGGATTGACGGCGGCAGGATGCCGTCGAAGTACTCGAGCGCCGTCCCGCGCAGGTGCTGGTTGTCGGTGTGCAGTCCGCGAAACGCAATCTTCAACGGCTCTTTCGGAAGCACCAGCGATAGAAGCGTCAGCACGTGTGCCAGGCTCTGACTAGCCTGCTGCTGCAGGAACTCGTCCACCGCCGACGGCGCATCCTCTAGGGCGACGTCGTCGACAAGCCGCCGGCCCTCCCATACAGGACGCGCCACCCGGACTTCACGCTGGATCGCGGCAAATATGCGGTCGCGGTCGAGCCGGATGGTCGGATTCCGCTCGACGATGGCCGCCAGCGAGCGCGCGCACTGAAAGCGAACTTCGAAGCGCAGATCGTCCAGCGCCAGCAGCAGACCGTCGGCCGCACGTTGCGAAACGCAGATCGAAAAAACACGAGCGAGGCGGCGGCGGATTACGAAATCTTCGTTCGGGTCGAGCAGCGCGTCCAGAAGAGCGCCGAGCCGCTCTTCGGCGACTCTTCTGAGCGCCCTGATCGTCTCGGCGGCGAGGCTGCCCCGCGCGAGCAGCGGAATGACATGAGGTACGAGCGCAGCCGAGAGGCCACGTTCATCGTTCAGAATGCGAACGGCCGCGTCCGGATCCCCGGACCGCAGGGCCAGAATGGCTGCGACCTCCGCGTCGACGGCCGGCCTCTCGACGGACACGCCCGTCAGTTCTCCGAGCGTCCGCGCGATCGTCGCATGCGTCGTGCTTTCTGCGACCTCCGAGAGATCGAGATCTACGGCCCGATCGATCAAGCCTTTCTCGAGCGCCTGGATGTACCCGCGATTGAGTCGTTGCGCGAGTACGAGCGCAACCGCTGACGAAGCCATCCCCGCCCACACGATCAACGATCGCTGGACGGCAAGCGGGGCCATCAGCAGAAGGGGGATCATGCCGCTGGCTGCAGCATCGCCTAGCCGTTCGGCGCCGACGTCGATGATCGTTTTCACCGCTCGCTTGTCGGCGGGCGCGATCGGCGCGTAGAACAGCTCGTACCCGGTTCGAAACAACGAGAGGCGGCAGACCGATTCCCCGCTACGCGCAAGCAGCGTGCTGGCCAGGCCCGGAGCCGCTAAGGTTCCCGCTCCGCCGGCCAACAGCCACGCAGACGGCGAACTGACGGCGGCGCTCAGACCGAATCGCTCGAGAACCCGCCGACTTGTCGCAGCCTGCACGATGAAGGTGATGAAGCCGATGCCGGCATAGTAGATGCCAAAGAACTGCGATAGCACGTCGCGCGACTTGAATGCATCCTGCGCGGCACCCTTCATGATCTGATCGAAAAACATCGCGCTCATCGTGCCGAGCAGCAGGAGCAGCGCGAGCGTTCGGAGATACGGGGCTTTCGCCAGGACCTTGAATCCGGACGCCGTATCGCCATGGGCAACAGCCTTGGGCGACGGAGTCCGCGCCGGATTGACAGGGGAAGCCGGCGCCGCAAGGCGCGACACATACCACGCGGCGAACAGCGTGAGACCGGCCAGGACAGGCAGCATCACCACGGTACCGACCATCGGAATCAGTGATGCCGTCACCAGGCCGGTTGCCACACCAACGAGCGTACCTGCGGCGGCAATCTGTCCGATGCGTCGCTTCGCTGTGCGGGGATCGAAGCGTTCGCTGGTGATCAGCCAGAAGCCCGATCCCAGCATCGGACCGAATCCGGAGATGTGTAGAAACAGCCCGGCGGCTACGACATGGGGCATGCGCTCGATGAGCAGCCATTCCACGACGAACAGCATCGCTCCGGCACAAAACATCGACGGCACGAGTTTCGAGGGCGGGAAGCGCGCCGTCAGGCGCGTGTTCGCAACGGCCAGCCCGATCGAGACGGCTGACGTCACGAGCATGATCTTCCAATAGGTAGTCTGATCGAACTGGGAGAAATAGATGCCGTCGCGAATGGCCTTGCCGACAAAGTACTGTGCGGTGACGGCCCCGGAACAGACCATCGCCGTCAGGAAGGGCGGCTTCGACCAAGCGCGATCAACCATCGTGCGGACTTACGATTCCGTCACGCGCGCGCGTACGGGCGCCGTAGCGCGCATCCGCGACCAATACAGCCGGAATCCCAACAGCGCGGCGACAACCATGCCATAGATTACCGGACGCCTGATGTCAGCCTTCACCAGCCACCAATAATGCAGTACACCGAGGCATCCTGTGAGGTAGACGAGCCGGTGCAACCGGTTCCACCGCCGACCACCGAGACGGCGAATCGATCCAGCTGTAGACGTCAACGCCAGCGGCACCATCGAGCTCCATGCAGTGAAGCCGATCGTAATGAACGGCCGCTTGTAAATGTCCTCGCCGACCGACTTGATCAAGTTGCGCACGGTGGACAACGCGATAATCCCGTCCGGGAAATCGAGGCCGGCAAAGCGATCGGCGATCACGTACGTGAGGAAATGCAGGGTGCCGTAGAAAAAGGCGAAAAGGCCAGCCATGCGCCGGAAACGAATGAACGGATTCCATCGCGTCAGCCGGCGGAGCGGGGTGAGGGCGAGCGTGATGCACAGAAAACGCAACGTCCAGACGCCGGTTTCATTGGTGAGAGTGGCTAACGGGTCGACGCTGAGATTGCCGGTCAGCGCCGCCCACACCAGCCAGGCGAACGGCCCGAGCGCAGTCACGAACGCGAGAGGCTTCAGAACGAAGCGAACTGTGCGGTCGGACACTTCAGAGTTCAGAACCAGAATTCAGATCAATTCCAGAATTCCGAATTCAATCTGAAATCTGAACTCTGAAATCTGAAATGCCATGTCTCAGTAGTTCTTCCGCAGGTCCATCCCGGTGTACAAACTTGCCACCTGATCGCCGTATCCGTTAAACATCAGGGTCTTGCGCCGGAAGAACTCGCCGATGCGCCGTTCTGTCGCCTGGCTCCAGCGCGGATGGTCGACCGTCGGGTTGACGTTGGCGAAGAAGCCGTATTCGTTCGACGCCTGGTCCTGCCAGGTGTTCAATGGCTGCTTCTCCACGAACCGAATCCTCACGATCGACTTGGCGTGCTTGAATCCGTACTTCCAGGGCACCGCCAGCCGCAGCGGCGCGCCGTCCTGGTTCGGCACCACCTCGCCGTACAGCCCGACAACGAGAATCGTCAGCGGATGCATCGCCTCGTCCATCCGCAGACCTTCGACGTAGGGCCATCGCAGCACCGACGACCGCAAGCCGGGCATCTGCTTCGGATCGGCGAGCGTCGTGAACTCGACGTACTTCGCTTTCGACGTCGGCTCGCACTTCTTGATGAAGTCGGACAGAGGGAACCCGACCCATGGAATCACCATCGACCACGCTTCGACGCACCGGTGACGATAGATGCGGTCCTCGAGCGTCTGCCCTTTGAGGATGTCCTCCAGGTGCCAGGCCGCCTTCTTGTTGCACTCGCCGTCAATCGTCACCGTCCACGGTTCTGTCACCAGCTTTTTCGCGTACATCGCCGGCGAGTCTTTGTCGGTGCCGAACTCGTAGTAGTTGTTCCAGGTGGTGATCTCTTCCCATCTGTTCGGCTTTTCGACCTTCTCGTCGAGGCTCAGCGAGCTTTTCTGGACGTTCTCGAGCTTTCGCCCGTGCGGCGCCGGCTGAACGGCGGCGTAAAGGGCCGCCTCGGAACCCAGCACCGCGGTCGCCGCCGCGACGGCCGTGCCGCCGGCCGCCTGCAGAAACTCCCGACGGTTCACATAGAGTTTCTTGTCCGTGATTTCCGAACTCGGGATGTCGGCCGGTTTCTTGATGAGCATACCTTCATTATACGAGTGCGCGCCGACGGATGGATGTCGGGTCCGCCATCGCCGATGCGCCGATGTGTTACGCTCCCAAATTGGATGCCGGAGCGTTACCCGCAGTTACTGTCGCTCGCCGTTCATGAATTTCGCACGCCGGCCAGCGTGGTGGGCGGCTATCTCCGGATGTTGCAGCGCGACATCGGCGATCCGCTCACGGATCGGCAGCGTAAGATGCTCGACGAGGCGGAACGATCGTGCGCCAAACTAGTGTCGATGATCGCTCAACTCAGCGAGATCTCGAAGCTCGACAGCGGCCAGCTCACACTGGCACGCGAGCCGTTCGATGTCTTCGCGGTCGTGGGCGAGGTGGCCGAGCGTATGCCTGAGGCCGACGATCGCACGGTCCGGCTGATCGTGCGCGGACTGGCAGCCGGTGCTGTCATAGAGGGTGATGCGCCCAGACTCACCAGCGCAATTGACGCGATTCTTCGCGCAATCCTGCGTGAAAAGGCTGGTCCGTGCACCGTCGTCGTCGAGCGCCGACTTGTTTCTGACGACGGCCAGCGCTCTGCCATGATCATCATGGCGGAAGAGGCCGACGTGCAGTCGATGGCGACGGGCGCACGGAAGGCGTTCGACGACACACGAGGTGGACTCGGTCTGGCGCTGCCGCTCGCGCGCCGGGTCATTACGGGTCACGGCGGCCGGCTCTGGTCACCTGCCCAGAGCGGCGACGAGCATAGCCGCGTACGCGGTTCGGCGGTCATTGCGCTTCCGATCAGGGAGTCTCAGCGTTGAAGAAACCCTTTGTCGCCATCGTCGACGACGATTCGGCATTTGCCAATTACCTGCGCACGTTTCTGACGCTGCGCGGGTACGAAACGCGTTCGTACTCCCGTGGCGACGAGCTGGTCGCGTCGGTCAAGCAGGGCGATCCACCGGACATCGTGCTGCTCGACGTCATGATGCCGGGGATGAACGGTATCGAGACACTCCGCGCGCTCAAGGCCGCCAGGCCGGATCTGCAGGTGATCATGTTGTCGGGACGCGAAACCGCTTCGACGATCGTCGAAGCCGTGCGGCTCGGCGCCGCCGACTACGTGGTGAAGCCAGACGATCCCGAAGGCCTGGGAGAAATCGCGCTCGATTCGGCCATCAAGCGGGCGATCGAAAAAACCCGCCTCGTCTCCGAAATCAGCGAGCTCCGGCGCCAACTGACCGAGGATCAGGATCGCGCGTTCCTCTTCTGGGGCGACAGCCCCGAGATGAAGAGCATTGCCAACGTCATCGAGCAGGTGTCCGACAGCGACGTTACCGTGCTGATCCGCGGCGAGAGCGGCGTTGGCAAAGAGCTCGTCGCGCGCGCCATCCATCAGAAGTCGCCGCGGCGCGATCGGCCGTTCGTCAAGGTCAACTGCGCCGCGCTGCCCGCCGAACTGCTCGAGAGCGAGCTGTTCGGGCACGAGAAGGGGGCATTCACGGGCGCCGCGACGACACGCGTCGGCAAGTTCGAGCAGGCCGACACCGGCACGATCTTCCTCGACGAGATTGGCGAGATGAAGGCCGCGCTCCAGGCCAAACTGCTGCACGTCCTGCAGGACGCGCAGTTCACGAAGCTTGGCAGCAACAAGCCGGTCAACGTCGACGTCCGAGTCGTTGCCGCGACCAATCGCGACCTCGAAGCGATGCTGCTGCGCGGCGAGTTCCGGGAAGATCTGTAC
>JBKPDW010000062.1:0-8470 GCA_046728115.1 Acidobacteriota bacterium
ACCCTATGCAGCACGAGACGATGGGTCTGTATGACACCCTTGGGCCGGCCTGTTGAACCAGACGTATAAAACAGAGCAGCCACTGCATGCGGTGAGACGCTCAGACCAGGATTCCCAGTTCTGTTGTCGTCGGCGACATCGTCGAGTTCAATGACAGAGCACTCAGAGGGCGCAAGCGCGTGTGCCAGTGACAGATGTTTGCGGTCTGTGACGACAACCCGCGATTGGCAGTCTCGTAAAATGAAGGAAAGCCTGTCAGGCGGATAGGACGGGTCGAGAGGCACGTAGAATTTGCCGGCTTTCAGCACGCCCATCAGCGCGCTGATAGTCCTATCGTCCTGCTCCAGGAGAAGTCCGACCGGTTCTGCGATCGTGCCCCGCCGCGTCGCCAACACACGCGCAAAACGGTTGGACGCTCGATTCAGCGCGTCATAGGTGATTTGTCCGTTTCGACTCCTGATGGCCACGGACGAAGCCAGCGATGATGCGATAGTCTCGAAGCGGCTGATGATTGACTGGTCGACCTCGGACCTGGGAAAGCCGACAAGTCGCCGGCTGCGATCGTCCTTGGCGTTCGAGACCGTGGCGAATTGCGCCCTTTCCGTAGTCAAGGCCTTGTTCGACAAAATTGTGCCCGCCAGCCGACGGTTGAGCGGAGTGCAAGGGAGCCGCCGCCATCTTATGGCCCAGCTCGTCTTCCTGCGCGTCCTTCTGACGCTAAATACAACCCTGTTAATAGATTGCCGAGGCTTTGATCCAGAAAGTCTTCGGAAACGATGAATTTTGTCTGAAATTTTGTGCCCTGTCCACGAAATCCCCTGGGAATCATTCGAGTGCTCGACGGAGCGAGACGGGGCGCTCAACCGATGATCGGGATATGAGGCGCGGGGATTCGTGGAACGATCCCTGCACGGACCGACCTCGCTCTGACTGAACCAATCTTTGCGCTCCGCGCAACTCGCGCGACGGCAACAGGGGCAGGTGATGCTGTGGCCGCGCGACTGACCCTCACGCGATGGCTGATCTGCGGAATCGCCGCAATCGGCTTTGCGTTCGATTCGTACGAGCTTCTGATGCTGCCACTGATCGTCCGGCCAGCCCTCGTGGAACTGTTGGCCACGACGCCCAATAGTGCTGCGCTCAACGAATGGGTCGGGATCATCTTTTACGTGCCGGCTGTGGCTGGAGGCATCTTCGGATTGCTCGGCGGCTATCTGACCGATCTGTTCGGGCGACTGCGTGTGCTCGTCTGGAGCATCCTGCTCTACGCTTTTTCCGCGGTTGCAGCCGCGTTTTCGACCTCCGCGGGTTGGCTTCTATTCTGGCGATGCTGCACCTTCGTTGGCGTCTGCGTGGAATTCGTGGCCGCCGTGGCCTGGCTCTCCGAGCTGTTTCCCGACCCGAAGCAACGAGAAAGAGTGGTCGGCTACACGCAGATCTTCGGCTCGCTCGGCGGGCTCATGGTTGTCGGCGCTTATTACCTAATCGTGACCTACGGGCACCTCCTCCCCGCGGTGCACGGCAGACATGAAGCCTGGCGGTATACGTTGATGTCCGGCATCATTCCCGCCATTCCACTTCTTCTGATTCGGCCGTTCCTGCCGGAATCGCCGATCTGGACGCAAAAGAAAGCCGCCGGCACACTGAAGCGCCCCAGTTTTGCCGAGCTGTTCCAACCGCAGTTCCGCAGAACTACTATCGTGACGACCGTGATGATGGCGTGTGCGTTCGCAGCAGCGTTCGGTGCGCTGCAGCAGATTCCGCGCATCGTGCCCGGTATGAGCGAAATTCGGATGTTGCCGCGAACTGCTCAGGAACAAGCGGTGAGCACCACACAGTCATTTCAGGAATTCGGTGGGTTGGCTGGCCGATTCGTGCTGGCCGCCCTGGCAGCTGTCATCATTCGGCGTCGCGGGTTGTTGCGAATGTTCCAAACTCCCGGCCTCATCGTTCTGCCGATCGTGTTCGTACTGGCGCCGGTGAGCACGCTGACGCTCCTGCGCTGGGGAAGCTTCGTGATCGGTTTTGCGACGATTGCTCAATTCAGTTTTTGGGGTAACTATTTGCCACGCGTGTATCCAACGCATTTGCGCGGCACGGGTGAAAGCTTTGCCGCGAATGTCGGGGGCCGCATGCTCGGGACATGTGCAGCGCTCGCGACCACCAAGCTCGTCGACGTGATGCCCGGCGCGACGGCAACGACGAGATTGGCATATGCCTGTGCCTTGGTGGGCACTTCGGCCTACGTGATCGGCTTTCTCGCGAGTTTTTGGCTGCCGGAACCGGCGCGAGCGGAGCTGCCGGAATAACGTGCCGCTGGTTGTCGTGAGGAGATTCCACGACCGCAGCGTTTGTCGGATCGGACCAGGAGCCTTGACGGCCAGGAATCTTTGCAAAAGGAGTCAAGTCGTGTCCGTCGACCGGGCGGTCGCCGGGTCTTGCCTCAGCTTCCTCAGAACTCGATGAGCACACCAGCTGAGGGAAGCAGCGGAAATTGCGTCGCGGTGAAGTCGAGGGCGCGGCCATTGCCGAGCACTGTGCCGTAACCGGGCGCGTAGTTCGTCCGGTTCAGGACGTTGATGATCTCGGCGAAGAGCGTCAGCCGGCTGCGCCGATAGTTGAACGCATGATTGGCGCGCAGGTCCAGGCGCGCGTACGGCGGAAGACGCACGGTGTTGCGATCGGCGCCAACGACCAGGCCGGTCGCGCTCTCCTGAAAGTATCCGGGAATCGGAAACCCGCTCCCGGCTCTCATCTTCACACTCACGCTCGTCTTCGGCGACAGCCGCTGTTCGGCGAAGACGTTGATCGTGTGCCGCTGATCGAAATCGCTTGCGAACGATTCGGTGCGCGCCGCATCGGTGTAGCGCGCGCGGCCGTACGCGTAGCTGAGCCAGCCCGTCAAACCTGCGGCTGCCCGGCGTTGAAGCAGCACTTCGACACCCTGCGAGCGCCCCTCGAGCGCATTGCGCCATGCCGGCATGAGAGACGATGCGAGTACGACCTGATCACCAACGAGGCGTCCCTCGCTGTCTTCGAGGCGAAGTACATCGTGCTCGCGGCGATCGTACAGCGTCACCTGCCACCGCATGTCAGGCCTTCATCGGCGCTCGATCGCGATATCGGTGCTGACCGCCCATTCGGGCCGAGTCGCCAGACTGCCGTACGTGCCCACGACTTGATCGAGGTCGGGCTGCTGATGGGAAAGGCCCATCCCCGCGCGGAGGCTGAGCGAGTGTCCGAGCGGCTGCGAGCCGAGGACCCATGGCGACGCTGTAGGGCCGCTGACGAGGGACGAGTGTGAAAGGCGCGCTCCCGCCTCGAGCAGACGCGTGTCCGATCCCGTCCACGTGATGCGCCCGTCGACCGCGGAGCTGGTCGCGGACCCGTCGACGCGCTCGTCTCGCCGGCCGCTGCGCGATCCCGTCGCGGTGCTCGGGTAGACGGTTGCCGTCGCGTTCGCCTGTTGCCAGTCGACGAACACCGCAGCGCGCGCGACCAGCGCGCGACGCATCGTCCAGATGCTGGCGCCCGAGTAGGAAACGTCGGACATCGAGCCGGACGCGAGGACGGCGCCGCTGCTGTGAACGTTGTCGAACGTCTCGCCGACAACGCCGATGCGGTTGATGATGACGAGAGCGGTGCCAACCGTGGATCGCCAGGCGAGCCAACCGACACCTGTTGCGGTCGAGCCGACACCTAACGAGTTCGGTCCAGGCGTGGCCTCGCGCTGATCGAGCTCGGACCGGCCTGCCACGGCGCCGACCTGCAGCTGCTGGCGCGGCGTCACGTCATACACGAACTTCGTGTGTGCATCGGTGAATCCGAACGCCGTGCCCGAGCGTTGGACCCGTCGTACGATCCATTGGACGTAACTTTGCCTGACCGATGCGAGCCACGATCCGCGATGAGCGCCGCCAATGGGTCCGTCAACGACGAGCGAGGCGCTCGAGGCGCTGACGGCTGCCCGCCATTCGGTGGCGTCGCGCGATCCCTCGCGGATCCCGAAATCGAGCCACGCACCGAGCCGCTCCGGATGATCCTGAGCTTGCGCGCCGACGGAGAGCGTCGCCGCCGAGACGAGATCTCCGTTGATGAGCCCTATCGATCCGTTGTTCTCGTAGGTGCGCACGTTATGTACCAGCCAGGGCGTCGGCAGGCCGTCAATCGACAAGCCCATATGACGGAAGTCGCTGCCTCGCACCGAGAATTCGCTGCGAAGATCGCCCTCCGTGCTCACGCCGGGCAGCGATTGCACGGCCCGCAACGGATCGTCGGCAAGCACGCCGCTCAACCCGCGCAGTTCGGCGCTGGTCATCGTTTGCGCCGCAGGAACGCCGCCGTTGGCACCAATACGAAATCGATCGCCCGGCACGTCGATGTGTTCGGTGTAGGTGCCGGTTCCGTCAGCCAACGGCACGAGAATATCCACGCGCTCGCCGGCCCGTACGTCGACGGATGGCCGCCCGAGACTGTAGCCGACGAGGGAGGCAAGAAGCGTCTGCTGTCCGGCTGGCAGTGAGGCGAGCGTGAACGCTCCGGTATCGTCGGACAGTGTGGCTCCCACGCCGTTTTCGTCAGCGACGCGCACGCCCGCCAGCGCGGCCCCGGTCCTGGCGTCGACGACGCGACCCACGACGACGCCGGAGGGAGCCGGCTGCAGTGTATTTCTCGGCGCTACGGCCCTTCGCGCGCGCACGACGAGCAGTGTGCCGCCGGGACCGGCTCGTGCTTCGAGACCGTGCGGACGCAACATCGCATCCAGCATCCGGCGCGGCGTGCCCTTCGGCTCGTCGATGACGCGCATGTCCGATCGAACCAGCTCGGAGCTGAAGACGATCTTCAGGCCGTCGGCTTGCAGGTCGCGCAGGGCATCGGCCAGTGGACGCCCCGCGAACCGTTTGGCATCGGCCTGCGCGGGTGCCGCTGCCGCCAGCAAGACGACGAGTGCGATCGTCGATCGGACGACCCATTGGCACGTCGTCATTCGCGCGCCCTGGCCCGCGAGATCACAATCTGTTCCTCTGCCAGCGTTCGGGTGAGGCCGCATGTCGGAAGCACCACGTCGAGCGCTTCCTCCGCGGTCAACCCGTCGACCGAGCCGTGCAGCATCGTGGACGAGAGCGCGCGCTCGGTCTCGCCGTCGACGAAACGGATGTCGCGTCCGCTCTCGTCAGCCGCCCAGCGCAGGAATGCGCGCACAGTGGCACCCTCGATGCGGAACGGCTGCGCGGCACGCGTAGTCCAGTTCCACCCGAGGTCGTACGGCGCCACGGGGTGCTCGTTCGCCGTGCCGCCTGGATGCATCACGACTTCGCGACCGGCGGCAAGCGTACGGGTAGCGCCCGCGGCGTCGATCCGGATCGCACCATCACGAACGCGCGCGCGCCATCCGCGCTCGAGGACGCGAACCTCGAATCGTGTGCCGACGTCACGCGCTTCGCCGAAGGCGGTGCGCACCACCACCGGCAGCCCAGGCCGATCGCGGCCCGTGTCGACGTAGACGGCGCCGCTGTGCAGCGTCATTTCGCGGCGGCTGGTGAACGCGATGGCAGTGCCACGGTCGAGACGCACCTCGCCGCTGCTCTCGAGGGACACGCTCGCGACCGAGTCGTCGCCGACCCGAATCGACATGCCCTCGGCAACCGTGTCACCTGGATGCAGAATGGAGCCATTCACCGAGAGCGTGCCGACAACAGCCGCGACACGTCCCGCCGTGGCGGAACGAGATGACGCGGGTGCGGACGCGTCGTGCGGGCGCACGCGAAGGGCGATGATCAGCACCGCTGCCGCGCCGAGCACGGAGGCGATGCCGAACGTGGCGCGCCTGCGCACGCGCACGCGGCCTGCGTCGACCCATGCGTCGTGAACGACCGCTCTGACGCGAGCCGTCCGATCGGCCGGCACGGTCGTTCGCGCACCAGCATTCTGCAACAGCCGTTCGATGTCGTCGCGCGAGTCATCGGTCATGGCGATCTCCAGCTGGGGTCATCATCGTGCATCGAGCATGGCCCACCAGTCGCGTTCGACATCTGCGATCGATCGGCCGTAAACAGCCAGGAACTGCCGGCGGACCGAATCGTCCGTGTCGGACAGGTTGCCGGCTCTGAAGAACTGCTTCACACGATCCAGGCCGTAGGCGTCGAGTACGAACCGTACGAACGAGCCGGCTTCCGGATACGTCACGTTGGGATCGACCAATCGAAAATCGGAGGACGCGAGCAGCCGATCGAGCGGCACGAGCGTACCTTGCCGCCGGAAGTTCTTCGCCCAGTCGTGCACATCGGTGCCGTTCCATCGAGGCGTGAAATCACCTTGCAACGGATCGGTCTGGTGCGCGACCGCCAGCCCCTCGTTGAACAGCGCCACCGCGCTTCCGAAGAGCGCCGAGTAGACGTGAATCACCTCGTGATTGTCGGTGGGCCAGATCGTGTGGACGGTAAAGGCGGCAGGCTCAGCGTAGCCGTTCGTGTTGTAGCGGCCGGTGAGGTCGCCCATCTGCGTGCGATTCCGATACTTGTTGTAGCTCACGCGCTGTGGCACACGAACGTCCAGTGCCACGACCGCCCATTCGTAGTACGCCTGCTGCCAGATGGAATCGACCGCATCGCCTGTCGAAAAATGAAACACGTACGCCGAGGCCTCGAGTGTTTCCGCGAGCGGTGCCGTCGACGAAGGTCCTGTCGGCGACACGTCGTGCTTCCCGCACGCCAGGAACGCAACGATCACGAAGATCGACGCAATGAGCCGGCCACATCTCATGACGCGGTCTCCTGCAGCGTTGCGAACGCCTCGCGGAATGCCTCGCGCGCCCGGCTGAGCATCGATTCCACGGCTTTCGGTGTCGATTCGAGCTTCGCGGCGATCTCGGCGACCGTGAGTCCGTCGATGTACTTCCACTCGAGCAGATCGCCGTAGCGGCCGGGCAGATAGTCGAGCGCGATTTGCACTCGTTCGGACAGCTGGCGGCGCTCGATCGAGCGATCCGGGCCGTCGATATCGGCGGCGAGGGCTTCGAGCTGATGCTGAATCTGCGGGTCATCGTCGAAGGGCCGCAGCTCCGGCGTGCGTGCGGACCGCCGCCAGTACGCCGCAAGCTCGCGCCGACAGATCGTGCACAACCAGGTGAAGAGCGCAGCCTCGCCGCGCCACGTCTGTAGCTTCCCCACGGCGATCACGAGCGTCGTCTGCACGATTTCCTCCGCCACGTCGGCGTTCTCCACGCGGCGCATCGCAAAGCGGAAGAGGCGCGGAAAAAAAGCGTCGAAGAACCGGTTGAAGGCAGCCTCGTCGCGCGCCAGCATGCGGCGGACGAGAGCGCGATCGTCGAAATCGTCGGCCATATCAAAACCGGATGCCGGCCAGAAATGAGATCGTTCTCGTGCGGACGATGGTATCGACGCGTGGGGTCTCGCCAATATCGATGACGCCTTGTGTCAGGCGGCCTTCCACCAGCCACCGATCCTTGGCGATGCCGCCACCGAGTGCAATGCCCAGGTCTGCCGTCCGGACTTGATTGCCGACGTCGACATTGGCGGGTCCCCTGCTTGCGGACGCGTCCACGTGCGCGCTGAGGTTGATGCCGAACGACGGGCCGACAAAACCGAACGGCCGCACGCCGTCCCGGGCCGCTTCAAACCGAAGCAGGATAGGGAATTCGAGATACGAGAGCTTCGCGATCCCGATCGTGTCGCTGGGCACTCCTGCCAACAGCTTGGCCCCTTTTTCCACGAAGCCCACGCCAGGTTGGAGATTCACATGTCGTGTGACGGGAACGTCAACGAAGAACAAGGCCGTCGCCCCCGCCCGCAGCGAGGTGCTGAACGCCTCGTTCACGTCTGACGTTTGATAAGACGACAGTGAGCCCAGCGTCAGCCCGGCCTCCGCGCCAACGGTTTGGGCTGCTGCGGTGGCAGGCAAGGAAAGGACGATCATCGTTGCGAGAGGTTTGACGAACGTGCGCATACGATGCGTTAGAGGGCGCGAGTCGCGGAAATCCTTCGGCGACCAGACAGCTGGATTTAGACTGGACAACGTTGCGGTCGAGCCTTGTTCGAAAGGTTGAGTCTTATGGATTTTTCATGAACCAGGCCCGGACCTGAAGGTTGAAAAAGCGGCTTCCAAGCCGTTACGGCCTGTGAAAAGCAATTCGGAATATTGAAAATGTCAGGCTCGTCCGTGCCGCGATCTCCTGCAAAAAGCACGCGAAACTGTACGGCCGAGGTCTTGCTAACCGTGTCGCCGGGAGGCCAGCAATGTTTTATCGCCTGAGCGCAGTCCTGATTTCGATCCTGACGTTCGCCTCATGCGGAAGTAGCAGTAGTGGTAGCAGTACGCCGAGCGCGCCGTCGCCGTCGACCGCGACGGTGTCCATCGTTGCCGGTGCCCGCACACTGACGACGACCGCGTACTCGCCAAACCCGTTGACCATCACGCGCGGAACAACTGTAACCTGGGTGAACAACGACAC
>JBKPDW010000063.1:0-2885 GCA_046728115.1 Acidobacteriota bacterium
GGTTCACCCCACGCGACTGTGCCCGAAACTGTGCCCGCGGCGAGCCAACGGCACTCAATTTCAGCCAACGGGGCACACTTTTCAGTCGATCACCAGAACGGCTCGATCTTCCTGGCCGACAGCGATTTCGGCGCGAATTCCGCGACTGCTGAAAGTGCGAGAGGGAACTGAGGGGGCCCGACGGCGATGCCGGCGGCATGAACCTTCCGCTCAAGTCGACGCACGGTGACCCGGCCAAACCGGTCGATGGCGTGCTCTACCTCAACACCTGTGACCGCAAGCTGAGTGTGTACGCGAACGGAGCGTGGCGTAACTTGCAGAGCTGGTAGATGGGCGTCGGTGACCGGTTGCTGAACTTCAACGTCGGGCTGCGATCTCTTGACCCTCGTGCGATCGGCGGTTCGCAGGCGCGACGACCGATCCCATGTGGGGTTATCCAGTCTGGGATCAGATTCAGCAGCGACCGCGGACGGCTCCTGCTCGTTCTTTAGCGGCGTGCATCACTGCGACCGCAATGCGATGATTGGTTGCACGCGTGACGCACGGCGGGCCGGAAGATATGTCGCCAGCAGGGTAACCGCACCCAGAACGATCGCCACGCCGGCGTACGTGACCGGATCTGTCGGCGCGACACCATACAGGAGCGCCGACATAATCGGCGTCACGAGCATGGCCGCGCCGATCCCCAGCACGAGACCGGCGACGGTCAGCGCGAGCCCGTGTCGGAGGAACAGAGCGCGCACGTCGCCGCTTTGTGCACCAAGGGCTATCCGGATCCCGACTTCGTAGGTCCGTTCTGCGGCAATGTACGAAACCACGCCGAAGACTCCCACTAACGCGAGCAGCAGTGCGACGCTCGCCGCGATGGCCAGCATGACCAGAGCGAACGATGTCTGGGCCATCGAATGGGCCTGAATCTCGTCCAGCGTCTGCACTTTGCCGAGCGGTAGATTTGGATTAGTCGACCACACGGCTTGCTGCAGCTCGCGTAGGAAGCCGGGCGCCCCCACACGGGCTGATCGAACGACATACGCCATGTCGCGGTTGTTCGCCATCGGCAAATAGAAGAAGGTCGGTGCGGGCTGATTCAAGCCGTCCTCACGGACGTTCCCGAAGACGCCCACAACCTTCCACCAGTCTGGGGCCCCCCCGATGCGCTTGCCGAGCGCCTTCGATGGTTCTTCCCAATATTCACGGGCCAGATTTTCAGAAATCCAGACGACGCGTGTGGGCTGGTGAATATCGGTCCACGTGATCGCGCGTCCGGCCACGAGAGGGTTGCCTATCGTTTCGATGTACCCGGGCCCGATCGCCTTGCCCCGGCGGAAGGGAGGCGTTCCGACAACAGGTCGGTCCTCAACAGAGATCGGAGCCCCCACTGGGGATCCGTCCATCGGGATCCTGTTTGCAAGGCCATCAGCCACGACGCCCGGTACTTGCTTCAGGCGCTCGGCGATCTGTTCGTACGTCTGGGCCACCTGTTGCTGATCGCGGATGATGGCCGCTGGCAGAGCGATTCGGAAGGTCTGCACCTCCTCGGGCCGTACGAAACCCGGCTGAACCTGTCGCATGGCGATAAACGTCCGAGCCATCAGGCCCGAGACGACCAAGAGCAGCAAGGCGAGCGCTACCTGTGCCACTGCTAGCGTATTCCGCGTGCGGTGTCTCCCCGGAGCATCGCTCGCCGATCGGCCCGCATCCTTCAGCACCGCGAGGTTGATGGCTCGAAATCTCAGGACAGGAATGAGGCCGAACAGCGGGCTGGTCACGACTGAGATGATCAGTGTGACGAGCAGCACCACCGCGTCGAGGCCGATTTCGTCCATGCGCGGCAGAGCCGCAGGCGCCATCCTTCGCAACAGACCAATGCCGGCCTGGGCGAAAACGACACCGAGCGCGCCGCCTGCCAGCCCCAGCATCAGACTCTCCGACAGTAGCTCGAGGGCAATGCGACCGCGACTCGCGCCGAGCGCCGTACGGACGGCAAGCTCCTGCTGACGTCCCTCGACGCGTGCCAGCAGGAGATTCGCCACGTTGGCCCATGCCAAAAGCAGCACGACGCCCACGGTGCCCAGGAGAATCCACAGGGGCCGACTCATTTCCCCTATCACGTCTTCCGAGAGCGGGCGGGCGTTCGGTGCCAAGCCGACCTCCTGCCACATCTGTCGTGTGAGTCCGGGCTGCAGGGGAATCTGCTCGACGATGAGCGGAATCATTCGGGCGATGTCGTCGTTGGCCTGCGAGAGCGCCACACCGGGCTTGAGCCGGGCCACGCCGTGGAGCCCGAAACCCGGGCCCGTGAGGGCGTTCGCGCGGTTGAGCCGCCATGGCAGGATGACTTGAGGATCCGTATTCAGCAACTTGAACGAGGCCGGCAGGACACCGATGATCTCGTAAGGCCTCGCGTCAATGACAAGCGACTGACCGACGACGTCCTTTGCGGCACCGAACGCGCGCTGCCAGTAGCCGTGACTCAGGATCACGCGGTCCGGCGCGCCGGGAACATCATCTTCCTTGCGAACGAGGTGGCCGAGCTCCGGGAGAACGCCGAGCAGGGACAGCATCCCATCCGTGACCCTCAGCGCCTTTAATTGTTCCGGCTCACCGCTTCGATTGACGGACACGTCCTCGGCGTTCCACAAGCCGATATCCTCGAAGACGCGGCCGTTGTCGCGGTAGGTGAAGTAGGTGGCGGCACTCTGCGGGAGTTTCGGGGTGCCGAACCCGGGCGCCAGATGGTATAGAGCAACCAGTCGGTCCGGCTCGTGGAACGGAAGCGGTTTCAACAGCACACCGTAGTCCACGCTGAAGAGGGCCGTCGTCGCGCCGATCCCCAGCGCGAGCGTGAGTACCGCCACGCCCGCGAACCCGGGCTGCTTCCAGAG
>JBKPDW010000064.1:0-2327 GCA_046728115.1 Acidobacteriota bacterium
CCCCATAGCGCAACATCCGGCTGCGGTTTCGTCCAACGGGCCTTATCGGGCCCCATCTCCCCTTCGACAGCCGGCCGCAGGCGCCGCCTCCACATCCTAATTGCTCATCGACGTCGTCAGGCCGAAAGGCAGGAACAAGCCTCCATAGTCCCACGCCGCGGAATCCGCAACCATTACGCGATAGGTCTGACCAGCCGCGGCCGGTACCGCTTCTACGAGCGGCGACGGCGCCTGGAAGCCACGACCGTCAAGCCAGAGCTCGACGCGGCCGTCGTTCGGGTTCCAGGTCACGGTCGCCACCAGTGTGCCATCCGACGGTGCGACCACTGTGAACGCCTTCTTGTCGCCGTTGAACGTCAGCGTGTCTTCGATGACTTCGCCAATCACGATCGTCTTCGCCGGCTGAGACGGCGGCGACAACAGCGAAGTACCGGACGATAAGACGGTCGAAGGATGGCCAGGAACGGAGTCGCAGGCCGAACCAATCAGAAAAAGGCAGAGCAGCGCCGGATACAGCCAAGGCAGCGTGATTAGTCGTGGCATCGCATTCTCTCTCCCTGGGAGTAAACGCAGCGCAGTGAAGTCCGGACTCCACCGCCGTGCGCAGGTACAGCTAACTAGCCGCTGTCCCGCTCAAGTTCCAAATCCGCCCGATCATCCCAACCTGGACGGATTCGGGCGCGTTAGCCCCGGCATCTGCGAGCCTGACATGGTGCATCTTGTCTCCCGTACTTGTTCGCGGCCGTTGCGATTCCCTGCAATTGCGAGTGAGCACTCCGCGCTAACGAATGAAGTTCAACGTCTCGGGCAGTGGACTGCTGATAGGAACTTCAAAGAACTGTTCAGGTACCGAACCGATGACGACAGTGCCGCCAGAAGCCAGGAACATGTCGATCAGATCCTGGGCTGCACGCGCGATCGAGCGGTACAGCAGGCTCGGACTCAACGGCGAACCAGCAAACGTGTGCGGATTCTTGGGCATGCTGGGATCCAGCGGATAGGCCTGATCATGCCGGTAATAGACCGCTCGATCCAGCAGATTCCCCGCGCGTAGCAGCACGCTCGTGCCTGGATTCACCGCCTGCTGATCGCCGCTGGCGAACAGATAGAGGACGGATTTCGGATACATTCCGCGCAACGGCTCTTCGCGAAGGTGTCGCGCCCACACCGCCGGTGACAAGCCTGTGTCCGCAACCATCTCGGCGTACTCGAGAACCCTCTGGATGTTCATCGCACCTTCGACCGTATTGATGACCGGCGGCAGATTGCGCAGCGGCTTGTTCTCGTCGAAGTACGGTCCCCCCACGGTGACTCCGTCGATTTCGGTCAGTCCCGGCGAGTTGATGAGCGACGGCGTTCGCGCCGCCAGCGCCGCTCCGATTACCGGCCGGCGATTGGGTTGCCATCGCGCATGCTCGGGAATCACCCCGGGCGTCACAGCCAGGACACCGACCGCGACATCCGGCTCGAGAGCCATGAAGATCGTGCCGATCATCGATCCCGCGGATGCCCCGAGAAAGTAGATCCGCAACGGATCGATATCCGCCACGCCGTCTGCATCGACGTCCATGCCGGCTTTGATGACCTGGACGAGCCGCATCAGATCGATCACCGTCTGCCGGTGACCGTCACGACCCGCGATCGTCCAGGCGCGGGCACTGGCTGCCTCGCTGCCTTCGGTGTTGCCGATGAGATTGTCGCCATCCTGGTCGATGCCACGGCCCGAGTCGGGAATTGTCAGCGACGAGCCGTCGTTCAGATTGACCCTGAGCGTGCCGAGCGGTCCAAAGCCTTGTCCCACGTGATTGATGCCGATCGAGGCGATGCCATTTGCCGCCAGCTTGGCGGCGAAGTTTCCCGACGTCATGTGCTGATTGCCCGACGTGCCGCCGGCGATCAGCGCAATCGGCCATCCCGCTGGAGGCTGAGTCCCTGAGGGCAGATACAGTGTGAAGTAGATATCGTTGTAGCCTTGCACCTGCGGGACACCGGTCCGGGTCGCCACCGCAGGAATGTACTCGCCAGGATGCAGGTTGTAGTCAGGAGAAACGTAGTATCCATACGCGATTTTTCCGATCGCTCCAGGCGCGACCGTCTTCAACACCGCCATATCGATCTGCGCGTCCGTGAAACCAGGAGGACTCACGCGGACGTGCTGATTCCAGCCGATGCTGGTCACCCTGGCAAGATCGAAGATCGCACGCTCGCCAGTCGGACCGATTGAGAAATTCGCAGGCGGGGGCCCTCCATCCTTGATTTGATCACGAATGCGCTCCATGACCGCCGTGACGCTCTGTGTCGTGTAGACGCTTGCCACAACGATGTCT